>DASQER010000250.1:0-3129 GCA_035633575.1 Thermoleophilaceae bacterium | reverse complement strand
GGAACCACGCCGGCGGTCCCTTCATGCGGCCCGTGAGCAGCGGGTGCACGCGCACCTTCGCCCCCTCGCGGCCGGCGGCGAGCGGCAGCTCGGCTGGCCGTGGCTCTGCGGCGGTGGCCATTCGGGCGAACCCTAACCGGCCGCCAGGTCCTCCCAGAAGGCGATCGACTCGCGCTCGTGGCGGATCCCCATCTCGAGGGCCAGCCGTGGCCCCTCGGGGACCTCCTCTGGCATGGCATCCCGGATCCGCTCGTACTCGGCGAGCTTCGCGCGGTGCGCCTCGATCTGACGGGCGGCGAGCTGCGCGGGGTCAGCACCGAAGAAGAGCTTCAGCGCCGCAGGCTCGCGGTACTCGCCGAGGGCGCTGGTGGTCTCGGTGCGCCAGTCTCCCAGGGCCTTCCTGCCCCTGTCGGTGAGCGCGTACATCCTGCGCCGCCTGCCGCCCTCCTCCCGCGTCTCGGTCACGTAGCCGGCCTTGGCCAGCCGCTCCGGCTCGGTGTAGAGCTGAGCGTGCTGCAGCGTCCAGAAGAAGCCGACCGACCGCGCGACGAGCTGCTTCAGGACGTAGGGAGTCGACTCCCCGGCCAGCTCGAGCAGCCCGAGCACGATGTACGACGTGGGCGTGAGCCTTATCTCTTGCACTGATCCATCCTAGACGGTACATTATGGACCATGGCTACGACGGACGCATCCCGCATGGACCACCGGCTCGGCTTCAAGAGCCAGGACGAGGAGACCTCGGTCGACCGCGTGCCGGTCACGGGTGACGTGCCCGCGTGGCTCACGGGCGCGCTCGTGCGCGTGACGCCGGCGCTGCTCGAGGTGGGCGGCCGCCGGGTGGCGCACTGGTTCGACGGCGTCGCGATGCTGAACCGCTTCGGGTTCGCCGACGGGAAGGTCTCCTACGGGAGCCGCTTCCTCGAAAGCCGCAGCTACGACGACGTGAAGGCCGGCGAGTGGCGCCATGGGGGCTTCGCCACCGATCCCTGCCGCTCGATCTTCAAGCGCGTGCAGCAGATCTTCTCGCCCGACCTCACGGACAACCCGAACGTGAACCTGGCACGCATCGGCGAGCGCTACATCGCGATGACCGAGACGCCGATGCCGGTCGAGTTCGACCCGGAGACGCTCGAGACGATCGGTCACCTCGAGTACGCCGACAGGCTGAAGGCGCACGTGACGACCGCGCACCCGCACCACGACGTGGAGCTGGGCGAGCTCGTGAACTACACGGCGCGCTTCTCGCGCGTGAGCGAGTACGTGCTCTACGGGCTGCCGGCGGGCGGCTCGACGCGCCGCGTGATCGCGCGCATGCCCGTGAAGGAGCCGGCGTACATGCACGCGTTCGGGATGAGCGAGCGCTACCTGATCCTGGCCGAGTACCCGCTGCGCGTGAACCCGCTGAAGCTGGCGTTCTCGGGCAAGCCGTTCATCGAGAACTACGTCTGGAGGCCCGAGGAGCCCACGCTCTTCCAGGTGTTCGACCGCGCGACGGGCGACCTGCGCGGCACCTACGAGGCGGACTCGTTCTTCTGCTTCCACCACGTGAACGCCTTCGAGCGCGGCGGCGAGCTGGTGATCGACCTGTGCGCCTACGACGACCCGAGCGTCATCGACTCGCTCTACCTCGACGAGAGCGGCCCCAGGGGCGCGCTGCCGCCCGTCGAGCTCCGGCGCTACACCGTCGACCTGGATGGCGGCTCCGTGCGCTGGGAGCCGCTGGCGGAGGGATCGCTCGAGCTTCCGCGGATCGACTACGGGCGGCGCAACACGCGCGACTACTCCTACGCCTACCTCACGGGCTCGGACGGGGGCTGGATCGACCGGCTCGTGAAGGTGGACGTGCGCGACGGCTCGCGCAGCGAGTGGCGGGCCGAGGGCTGCTATCCCGGCGAGCCCGTGTTCGTGCGCGAGCCGGGCACGGAGGCCGAGGACAGCGGCGTGATCCTGTCCGTCGTGCTCGACACGAACGCCGGACGCTCGTTCCTGCTGGTGCTGGACGCCGGCTCCTTCGAGGAGATCGCGCGGGCCGAGGCGCCCCACCACATCCCCTTCGGCTTCCACGGCCAGTACTTCCGCTGAGCGCCTGGGCGGCGCGGCGGTAGGCTGCGCCGCCGATGCCCTCGAAGATCTTCCAGCCCGGGCTGCTCGACGGGCAGGTGGCGCTCGTGAGCGGAGGGGGCTCCGGCCTCGGGCGCGCCACCGCGCTCGAGCTGGCCGCGCTCGGGGCCCGGGTGGTGGTCTGCGGGCGGCGGCCTGAGCCGCTCGAGGCGACCGCTGCGGCGGCCGAGGGCGGGCGCGTGGAGGCGCGCGCCTGCGACATCCGTGAGGAGGACCAGGTGGACGCGCTGGTGGACGCGGTGATGGAGAGCCACGGCCAAATCGACCTGCTCGTGAACAACGCGGGCGGCCAGTTCCTCACCCCGGCCGAGGACATAAAGCCGAAGGGCTTCCGCACGGTGATCCGCCTGAACGTGGAGGGCACCTGGCTGATGACCCACGCGGTCGCGACCAGGGCCATGATTCCGGACTCGCGCGGCGGCAAGGTCGTGAACGTGACGCTCTCGCCGCACCACGGGCTGCCCGGGATGGCGCACTCGTCGGCGGCGCGCGCTGCTGTGGAGAACCTCACCCGCGTCCTCTCGATCGAGTGGGCGCGGTTCGGGATCAGGCTGACGGCGCTGGCGGCCGGCCACTTCGCCACGGAGACGCTGATGACGAAGTACCCGAAGCAGGTCGTGGAGGGGGTGGCGGGGACGGTGCCGCTCCAGCGGCTCGGCACCGAGGAGGAGTTCGCCTGGCTGGTGGCGTACCTCGCGTCGCCCGCGGGCGACTACCTCTCCGGCGCGATCCTCACGATCGACGGCGCCCGCGACAACTGGTTCGGCGCCTGGCCGCCGGGCGGCCTCACGGGCGAGAGCGGGAAGCCGCTCGCCGAGGAGCGCCGGCCGAAGCAGTGAGCGCGGTGCCCGAGCTCCGGACCGAGCGGCTGCTGCTGCGCCGGCCTGTTCCACCCGCCCGAGTGGCCGGACCTCGAGGTGGGCTGGACCGTGGCGCGCCCGCACTGGGGCCACGGCTACGCGGGGGAGGCCGCGCGCGCGGCGGTCGAGTGGGCGCACGACGAGCTCG
>DASQER010000249.1:0-2033 GCA_035633575.1 Thermoleophilaceae bacterium | reverse complement strand
CACGCGCTGGACGCCTGCCTCCTTCAGCTCCTTCGCGCGGGCGGCCGACATGTGCCCGATCGACACGCAGCGCTTCAGGTTCGTGTGCTCGGAGACGAGCCGCGCGCCCGCGACGATCCTCTCGAAGTCGCGCTTCGAGAGGCCCTGGCCCTGGGTGACCATGCAGAAGCGGTGGGCGCCCGCAGCCTCGGCCGCCCTCGCGTGCTCGAGGATCTGCTCCGGCTCCATCATCGCGTGCATGGGCGTGTCCGCCTCCGCGAAGCGCGACTGCGAGCAGAAGCCGCAGTCCTCGGCGCAGCCCCCCGACTTCGCGTTCACCAGCGAGCACATGTCCGTGGAGTCGCCGAAGCGCTCTTGGCGAACGCGCCAGGCGCGATCGACCAGGGCCTCGATCTCGGCGCGATCGGTGATCTCGCCGAGCCGAAGCGCCTCTTCCCGGGAGATGAGGGGCGGCACGGAGGCCCAAGTTAGGGCTATGCCCGGACGTATCGGGACAGCGTCACGGACATGGTCACCGTGAGCGGGTCCGGCAGGGACGCGAGCCGCTCCTCGATCGTCCGCTCGTCGACGTGCCAGGCGCTCGGCCCCATCCGGACCAGCTCGGAAGCCTCGCCTCTCGAGAGGAACAGCGGGTACTCGATCCTCCGGCGGGCGGCGAGGATGAGGTGCGGCGTGAGCTGGGCGTCGAGCCGCTCCTCCTTGTCCTCCGGCACGGTGAGCAGCCCCAGCGCGCCGACGAGCTCAGCGAGGTGGCGCGTGGTCGGCGTCACGGCGAGCAGCGCGCCGTCCGGCGCCAGGACGCGCGCCATCTCGGCCGGGTTGCGGGGCGCGAAGACGCTCAGGATCAGCGCCGCCACGCCGTCGCGCAGCGGGAGGTCGCGCCACGCGTCGGCGCCGATCGCCGTGGCGCGCGCGTGGCTTCGAGCCGCGCGGCGCAGCGCGGCGGTCGAGGCATCGAGGGCCACTCCCAGGCGCTCGGGCGAGGCATCGAGGACGTGCGCGAGCTGGTGGCCCGTGCCGGCGCCGATGTCCACGATCGCGCCCGGCGCCTCGATCGCGCGCGCCTCCACCGCCAGCGCCTCGCCCAGGCGCGCGTAGTGGCCGGCGCCGAGGAACGCCTCACGCGCCTCGACCATCGCCGCGGTGTCCGCCTCGCCGGTGCGGCCGCCGCCCGCGAAGAGGCTCACGTAGCCCTGCCGCGCAATGTCGAACGAGTGGCCGGCGGGACAGCGCAGCGCGCCGTCCGCCACCGCGAGTGTGGCCGTGCAGACCGGGCACTGAAGGAGGTCGACCACCTCGCGCAACACTGGGCTCACGCGCGGGTGTGGCGGCTTGCTGCGGGCATGCGCGAGTTTCTCGCCGAACCCCGGTCGACAACTCGCCTTTCGACCCTCCACCAGAGGGGGCTACCGACGTTGGCTCCCAAATGCGGGGCCGGACGCACCGCACCCCCGCCCAGAGCGATCGAGTGGCGAGTTATCAACGCAGCCACCCTCACCGCTGCCGTAAGCGCCGGTCCCACGGCCGGCGCTCGCGGAGCCGGGGGCGCTAGCGCCCGCGCCACACCGGCGGGCGCTTCTGCGCGAACGCCTCCACCCCCTCGCGGAAGTCGTCGGAGGCGAAGCAGGACTCGCGCAGCTCGACCAGCTCGCGCTCGATGTCCTCGGGGAGGCGCAGCGAGCGCAGCGTCCGGATCATGCGCTTGTTGCCCGCAAGCGACAGCGGGGCGTTCGACGCAATCTCGCTCGCGAGGTCGAGCACGCGCTCGCCGAGGTTGTCCGGATCGACCACCTCGTTCACGAGCCCCATGTCACGCGCCCGTTCTGCGTCGACGTTGCGCCCGACGAAGAACAGCTCCGCCGTGTTCGCCGGCCCGCAGACGTCGATGAACTTAGCCAGTCCGGTGTGCGAGTAGATCAGGCCGAGCTTCGCCGGCGGCATGCCCACCTTCACCCCGCGCGCCGCCACGCGGATGTCGCAGGTGAGGGCCAGCTCGAGGCCGCCGCCGATCGCGTGCCCGTTGATCTCGGCGA
>DASQER010000248.1:0-6812 GCA_035633575.1 Thermoleophilaceae bacterium | reverse complement strand
GCTCCACGGCCTCCGGGCGGCCGGTCACGACGATCCGCCCCACCCGCCTGGCCCCCTCGCCGTCGTGCACGATCTCGAGCGCCAGCTGGCGCAGCAGCGCGTCGAGCGCCTCGCCGAGCGCGAGCTCGTCGGCCGACTCCGCCTCCACGCGCACCCCCGATGCTCCGTTCGCGAGCGCCACGACGGTGTCGCTGGTCGAGAGCTGTCCGTCCACGCTGATGCGGTCGAACGAGCGCTTCACGCACACGCCGGTGAGCAGTTCGAGCGCGTCCGCCTCGAGCGCGGCGTCCGTCTGGACGAAGCAGAACATCGTCGCGTAGCGCGGCGAGATCATGCCGGCGCCCTTGGCCTGCGCGCCAAGCCGCACCGTCCCGTTCGAGAGCGTGACCTCGAGGCAGGCCCGCTTGGGGCCGGCGTCGCTCGTGAGGATGGCCTGGGAGAACTCGCCGGCGTCAGCGCCGAGGGCGCCGCAGGCGGCGCGCACGCCGGCGACGACCTCATCGCGCGGCAGCTCCACTCCGATCACGCCCGTCGAGGCCACCGCCACCTGCCCGATCTCCACGCCGAGCTCCTCAGCCGCGGCGGCCTGCATGGCGGCCGCGGTCTCGAGGCCGCGGCGGCCGTCGCCCACGTTCGAGCAGCCGGAGTTGGCGGCCACCGCGCGCAGGCGCGCGAGCTCGGCCTCCCTGGAGACGATCACGGGCGCGCCCACGCGCGCGTTCGTGGTGAAGCGCGCGGCGGAGACCGTGTCCGGCTCGTCCGACGCCACCACGCCCACGTCGAGCCCCTCCGGCTTGATGCCCGCCGCCACGCCCGCGGCCCGGAACCCCGTCGGAAGCAGGTGCGGATCGAGCTCGGCGACGTGCGAGGGCGCCTCGACCCAGCGCGAGCGGAAGAAGCTCATTCGAGCCCCTCGGTCTCCGGCAGGCCGAGCATCAGGTTCAGGTCCTGCACGGCCTGCCCGGCGGCGCCCTTCCAGAGGTTGTCGATCGCGGACAGGACCACCACGCGAGCGCCGACCACGCTCACGTGGATGCGGCAGCGGTTGGTCTCGCGCACCTCGTCCGTGCCGGGCGGCTCCTCGGCCAGGTCCACGAACGGCTCGTCCTCGTAGGCGGCCCGGTAGAGGTCGAGGACCGCGGCCGGGTCGAGCTCCGTGGTCACGTAGCAGCTGGCCAGCAGCCCCTGCTGCACCGGGATCAGGTGCGCCACGAACGTGAAGCTCGTCCCCGCGGGCAGCTCCTGCTCGAGCTCGGCGGCGTGGCGGTGGCCCTCGACCTTGTAGGCCTGCACGTTCTCCGCGACGGACACGAAGTGGGTCGTCTGGGTGGCCTCGCGCCCCGCTCCCGAGACGCCCGACTTGGCGTCCACGACGACGTCGGCGATGTGCTCTCGCAGCGGCCAGAGCGCCAGCAGCGTGGCGGTCGGGTAGCAGCCCGGCGCGGCCACGAGCTCCGCGGCGCGGATCTCCTCGCGGTGCGTCTCGGTGAGGCCGTAGACGGCCTCGTCGAGCAGCTCGGGCGCCTCGTGCCCGCCGTACCAGCGCTCGTAGCGCTCGCGGTCGAGCCGGAAGTCGGCCGAGAGGTCCACCACCTTCAGGCCGCGCTCGCGCAGCGCCTTCACGGCGGGCGCCGCGGCCCCGTGCGGGTACGCCACGATCGCGGACTGCGCGCGCTCGGCGATCCGGTCGGGGTCGAAGGCCTCCAGCTCGAGCGGCACGCGGTAGCGCGGGTAGAGCTCGTCGTGGCGCCGCCCGGCGTCCGAGCGGGCGGTCACGGCCGTCAGCTCGAGCGACGGATGCCGGCGCAGGATCGCGGCGGCGACCGCGCCGCCGTAGCCGGTGGCGCCGATGACGGCGACGCCATTAGGGAGTGACCGACTAAGCACGGAGCTTCCCCCCGATCGACTCGAGCTCGGTCTCGATCGCCGCGCGCCGCTCGGCGACCTCCTCGTCGGTCAGCGTCCGGTCGGGCGCCCGGAACTCCAGCCGGAGCGCGAGCGACTTGGCGCCCTCGCCGACCTGCTCGCCGCGGTAGAGGTCGAACACCTGCAGCGAGGCGAGCAGGTCGCCGGCGCCGGCGCGCACGACCTCCTGGAGTCGCGCCGCGGAGACGTCCTCCGGCACGATCACCGCGATGTCCTGGAGCACGGCGGGGAAGCTCGTCACGTCGCCGTACGTGGCGAGCCGGCCCGCGGTGAGCGACAGCAGCGCGTCCACATCGAGCTCGAACGCCGCCACGGGACCCTGCAGCTCCCACTCGCGCAGCACGAGCGGGTGCAGCTCGCCGATCCAGCCGATCTCCCGCCCGTCGCCGGCCACGACCCGTGCCGCCCTGCCCGGGTGCAGGAACGGCCGAGCCGCCTGCTCGGCCCTCCATTCGACCCCCGCGGCCTCCATGAGCGCCTCGAGCAGCGCCTTCGCGGCGTAGAAGTCCGCGGGGCGCGCCGGCGTCCGCCAGCCGGCGGGCGCGGCCTCCGTGAGCAGCGCGGAAATATGGGTCGGCTCTTGTGCAGGGGTCTGAGCCCTTCCCCCGAGCGGGCCGAGTGTCCCCGCCGAGAGGTACACGTGCGCCGACTCGAACAGGCGCACCCCGGCACGACCGTGGGCGGCGTTGTGGCGGGCCGCGTCCAGCAGGCCGGGGAGCAGCAGCGGCCGCATCAGGCTCAGGTCCTCGCTCAGCGGGTTCTCGATCCTCAGCAGGGGCACGTCACCGAGGCGCAGGCGCTCGATCGCCTCCGGCGAGGTGAAGCTGTAGGAGACCGCCTCGAGCAGGCCGCGGTCGCGCAGCAGGTCCTCGAGCCGCCGCCGCAGCCGCTGGCTGTCGGTGAGCCGGCCGACCGCCTGCTCGCGCGCCGGCAGCGTGGTGGGCAGCTTGTCGAGGCCGTGGACCCGCGCCACCTCCTCGATCAGGTCGGCCTCGCGCTGCACGTCGCTGTCGCGCCAGGGCGGCACCCGCCAGCCGTCGCCCTCCGCCTCGAAGCCGAGGCGCTCGAGGATGCCGCTCGCGGTGTCCTCCTCGATCCGCTCGCCCAGCAGGCGCTCCATGCGCTCGGGGCGCAGAGCCACCACGCGCGGCGGAACCGGCTCCGGGTACACGTCGATCGTGCCCGGCACCATGCGCGCGCCGCACAGCTCCACCATCAGCCGCGCCGCCAGCCGCTGGGCGGCGATCGCCTGCTCGGGGTGAAGCTGCTTCTCGAAGCGCGCCGAGGCCTCGGTGCGCAGGCCGAGCGCCTTCGAGGTGCGCATGATGTTCGGCCCGACCCAGGTGGCGGCCTCCATCAGGAGGCGCGTGGTGGAGTCGGCGACCTCCGAGATCTGCCCGCCCATGATGCCCGCGATGCCGCTCGGCCCCTCGGCGTCGCAGACGAGCGCCATGTCCGAGCTGAAGGTGCGCTCCACGCCGTCGAGCGTCGTCATCGTCTCGCCGTCGGCCGCGCGGCGCACGACGATCCGCTTCCCGCGCACGCGATCCAGGTCGAACGCGTGCAGCGGCTGAGCGGTCGTGAGCATCACGTAGTTCGTGATGTCGACCACGTTCGAGATCGGCCGCTGGCCGGCTGCCGTCAGGCGCTGCTTCAGCCACAGCGGCGAGGGCCCGATCCTCACGTCCTCGAACACGCGCGCGGTGAAGCGCAGGCAGATCTCCGGGTCGGCGATCTCGACGGCAGCGTGGTCCTCCGCGCGGTCGTCGCCGGACGGCTCGGCGTCCGCGTCGGTCGGGTCGGCCGCGAGCGGCGCCGCCGTGACGGCGTGCAGGTCCCGGGCCACGCCGTAGACGCCCATCGCGTCCGGGCGGTTCGGGGTGATCTCGAGCTCGAGCACCTCGTCGGCGATCGGGAGGTGCTCCGAGAGGCGCGCGCCCGCGGGCAGGTCCTCGTCGAGCACCATGATCCCGTCGTGGTCCTCGCCGATGCCGACCTCGTCCTCGGCCAGGATCATCCCGCTCGACCTCACGCCGCGCAGCTTCGCCTCCCCCAGCGTCGTGCCGTCCGGCATCACGGCGCCCGGCAGCGCCACGGCCACGGTCTGCCCGGCCGCGACGTTCGGCGCTCCGCAGACGATCGTGCGCTGCTCGCCGGAGCCGTCGTCCACGGTGCAGACCGAGAGGCGGTCGGCGTCGGGGTGGCGCTCGGCCTCGAGCACCTTGCCGACAACGAACTCGGCCGGGTCCCCCACGCCCATCCGGTGGAGCCGCTCGACCTTGATCCCGGACATGGTCAGGGCGTCGGCGATCTCCCCGGCGGACGTGGCCGGGTCGCAGTACTCGCGCAGCCACGCGACCGGGACCCTCATGCTCCAAACTGCTCCAGCAGGCGCGCGTCGTTCTCGTAGAGCATGCGCAGGTCGGGCACCTCGTGGACCACGCTCGCGATGCGCTCGATCCCCATGCCGAACGCGAAGCCCTGCACGCGCTCGGGGTCGTAGCCCGAGTCCTTCACGTAGTCGAGGACGTTCGGGTCGACCATCCCGGAGCCAAGGATCTCGATCCAGCCCTCGCCCTTGCAGGTGAAGCAGCGCGACGCGCCCTCGTAGCCCGTGCCGCCGCAGCGGAAGCAGGAGACGTCCACCTCCACGCTCGGCTCGGTGAACGGGAAGTAGCCGGGGCGCAGGCGCACCTCCGTGTGCTCGCCGAACATCTGGCGCGCGAAGGCGAGCAGCACGCCCTGGAGGTCGGCGAGGGTGATGTCCTCGTCGATGGCGAGCCCCTCTAGCTGGTGGAACATCGGCACGTGGGTGGCGTCCGGAGTGTCCGGCCGGTACACGCGCCCGGGAACGACGATGTAGATCGGCGGCGCCTGCGCCTCCATGGCGCGCACCTGCATCGGCGAGGTGTGGGTGCGCAGCAGCACGTGCTCCGACAGGTAGAAGGTGTCCTGGGGCAGCCGCGCGGGGTGCTCCGGCGGGTGGTTCAGCGCCGTGAAGTTGTAGTACTCGTACTCGATCTCGGGGCCCTCCAGGACCGCGAAGCCCAGCCCGACGAAGATGTCCTCCATCTGGCGCCGGATCTGCGAGACCAGGTGCAGGCGGCCGGCCGGCTGCGAGGGGTCGCCGGGCAGGGTCACGTCGATGCGGTCCTCGGCCAGGCGCCGGTCCAGCTCCGATGCCTCGAGCTCCGCCGTCCGCCGGCCGAGCAGCTCCTCGAGCGCCACGCGCACCTCGTTGGCCGCCTTGCCGACGGGCCCGCGCTGCTCGGGCGGCAGCTCGCCGATCGAGCGCAGGGTCGAGGTGAGCTCCGACTTGCGGCCGAGGTAGCGCACGCGCAGCTCCTCCAGCTCGGCGCTGTCGGCGGCGGAGCGGATGGCAGCCTCGGCCTCGCTGCGGAGCTGGTCCAGGTCAGCCATCGGCGGCCATCCTATTTGCCACCTCGTAGAGGGCCACGGTCGCCGCCATCGCCACGTTCAGCGAGTCGGCGTGAACCGGGATGCGCGCCGCGTCCAGGCCGCTCGGGAGAGTCCCGCGCTCAGATCCGAGGCAGAGCACGAGGGGCTTCCGGATCTCGACGGCGGAGAGCTCGCGCTCCGACGAGGCGTCCAGCGCGAGCTTCTCCCCCTCCAGGTCCTGGAGCTCGGCACGTGCGGGCGGGCGGGCGAAGATCGAGCCCATCGACGCCCTGACGGCCTTGGGCGAGAACGGGTCCGCGCACCCGGGGCCGAGCACCACCGTGGCGTCGGCGAGGGCGTGCGCGGAGCGGATGATCGCCCCGACGTTGCCCGGATCCTCCACCCCGTGCAGATAGACCAGGACATCGCCCTCAGGCTCGGCCCAGCGCTGGCGATAGACGCCGATCACCCTGCTTCCGGATCCCAGCGTGCTGACGGCGTCGAGCAGGTCCGGCTCGACGTCCTCGCCCGCTCTCAGGACGAACTCCGGCTCCCAGCCGGCCTCCACGAGGTCCTCCCCCTCGGCCGCGAAGAGCCCGAGCTTGGTCCGCCAGCGCTTCTGCTGGAGCTTGCGGATGGTCTTGAGCTTGTCGTTGTCGGCTGACGTGATCATCGGAAAACAAAAAAGGGCGCCTCAGAGAGGCGCCCGGGAGAGAGTCGGTTTCCGCGCTCGCCTAAGCGGCCGCGGCCTCCCGGGCCTTCTCGGCAAAACGTCGGAACGTCTCGGGGTCGCGGACGGCGATGTCCGCGAGCACCTTGCGATCGAGCTCGATGCCGGCCTCCTTGAGGCCGTGCATGAACTGGCTGTAGCTCATGCCCTCCTGGCGGGCGGCGGCGTTGATGCGCACGATCCAGAGCCTGCGGAAGTCGCGCTTCTTGTTGCGGCGGTCGCGGTAGGCGTAGGTGTCGGCCTTGAGGAGGGCCTCCTTGGCCCTCTTGTAGCTCGACTTCGCCTGCCCGCGGAACCCCTTGGTCCGCGCTAGCGTGGCGCGGCGCTTCTTGTGCGCGTGGACTGACCGCTTGACCCGGCTCACTTGTGCAACAGCTCCGTGACGCGCTTGTGGTCGGCGTCCGAGATGACGACCGGGCGGCCGAGGTGGCGCTTGCGCTTGGCGCTCTTCTTCCCGAGGTTGTGGCTCGTGAAGGAGTGGCGCGCGAGCAGCTTGCCCTTGGCCGTCTTCTTGAAGCGCTTCTTCGCGCCCGAGTGGGTCTTCATCTTGGGCATGGAACGGTGTATTGAAGCAGACGGCTAGCTGCCGTCAGAGGCGGCGGGCGCCTCGTCAGAGGCGGCGGGCGCCTCGTCGGCGGAGGCGGCGGCGGCCTCCTCGGCTTCGGGCTTCTTCTTCGTGGGGGCGAGCAGCATCGTCATGTTGCGCCCGTCCTGCTGGGGCGACTGCTCGATCGTGCCGAGGTCGGCCACGTCCTCC
>DASQER010000247.1:0-5982 GCA_035633575.1 Thermoleophilaceae bacterium | reverse complement strand
TACCTGCTGGCCGACGAGGTGCCGCACGTGCACAACGGCGTGCGCTGGGGCTCGTACCTGCTCGGCGGGAGCGAACAGGCGTACCGCGAGAAGGTGCGCGAGCTGCGCGCCAGCCTGGACGAGACGGGCGCGCCGGCGTAGGCGGCCCAGGGCGCAGCGATGTCATTCCTCGTCGGGGTCCGGCTCCGGCGGCTTGTTCTCGTCGGCGTCGACGTGGTCGTCGTCGCCGTCGATCACCGCCTGGCTGATGCCCCGGCCGTCCCCGTCGCCGTAGGTGGCCTGGAACTTCTCGAAGAGCTCGTCGCGGCGTGCGTCGTCCACCGGCACCTCGTCCGCGATCAGCACCCAGTCGGCGCCCTCGAACGGCTCCAGGTTGAAGATCTCGGCTTCGAGGGTGGGGGAGTCGTCCACCACGACCATGATCTCGGTCTGCGGGTTGAAGTAGCAGCCGGGGCGCAGCAGCAGGTCCTCGAGGTCGAAACGTCTGTCGTCGGCCATGTCGGCCCACCCTATACCCGCCGGAGGGCCGAAATCACCCTCCGAGGTCGCGCAGCTGGCGCTCCACCTCCGCCTCGACGTCGAGCGGCTCCTTGCCCTGGCGCAGGCGGCGCTCGTTGCGGGCAATCATGAGCTGGCGGACCTCCTCGCGGAGCCCGGGATCGCTCGCGGCCGGCGCGCTCGTGAGCGACGCCAGCTCGGCCTCGACGTCGATCGGCGCCTCGCCCCGAGCCTCACGGCGCTCCGACTTCGCCTGGAGCATCTGGCGGATCTCCTCCCGCGCCTCCGCCGCGGAGCCCGTCGAGGCCGGGCGATCGCGCTCCAGCTCCAGGTCGCCGCGTCCGAGTCCGCTGTAGATGCTGCCGCTGCCCCAGTAGGAGATCGCCGCCACGACCACCGCGAGCAGCGAGACGGCGATCAGGACGGTGCCGAAGGCGTCCATGCGCGTACTCTGACGGCATGTGGAGGCGCCTGCGCCGGCGAACGACGACGCCCAGCCGGCCAGTGCTCTATCCGGACCAGGCCGGCCTCGCGCTGTTCACGCTGCTGGCGATAGCGGGTGGAACCTTCGTGGTCGTGCGTTTCCTCCTGTAACCTTCCAGGTACAGAGTTGACTGACCAATCAATCGGGTGCCCTCTACGCCCGCCTAAGGAGCAGCAGAGCAGTGGTCGACTTCACGCTTACCGACGAGCAGAAGGACATTCGCCAGCTCGCCCACGACTTCGCCGAGAAGGAGATCCGGCCGGTCGCGTGGGAGCTGGACAAGGACTCCACCTTCCCCCACGAGATCGTCAAGCAGGCGTGGGAGGTCGGGCTGATGAACTCCCACATCCCCGAGGAGTACGGCGGGCCCGGGCTCGACTTCCTCACGGGCTGCCTGATCGAGGAGGAGCTCGGCTGGGGCTGCTCCGGCGTCGGCACCTCGCTGATGTGCAACGGCCTCGCCACGGCGCCGGTGATCCTCGGCGGCTCCGACGAGGTCAAGAAGGAGTTCCTCGGCATGCTCGCGGAGGAGCCGAAGCTGGCCTCCTTCTGCCTGACCGAGCCGGACGCGGGCTCGGACGTGTCCGCTATGCGCACCACCGCCGTCCGCAAGGGCGACAAGTACGTCATCAACGGGACCAAGTGCTTCATCACCAACGGCTCGCACGCCGCCTGGTACACGGTCTACGCGAAGACCGACAAGGAGGCCGGCCACCGCGGCATCTCCGCCTTCGTCGTCCCGCGTGAGCTCGATGGCGTGACCGTCGACAAGAAGGAGGACAAGCTCGGCCAGCGCGCCTCCGACACGGCGATGATCTCCTTCAACGAGGTGGAGATCCCCGCCGAGTACCTGATCGGCGAGGAGAACAAGGGCTTCAAGCTCGCGATGATGACCCTCGACCGCACTCGCCCCGGCGTGGCGGCGATGGGCGTCGGCATCGCCAACGCAGCCTTCGAGTTCGCCCGCGACTACGCCAAGGAGCGCGTGCAGTTCGGCGTGCCGATCGCGATGCACCAGGCGATCCAGTTCATGATCGCCGACATGGCGACCAAGGTGGAGGCCGGGCGCCTGCTCACCTGGAAGTCCGGGGTCGAGCTGGACCAGGGCAGGCGCAACACGCTGATCTCCTCGCACGCCAAGCGCTTCACCGCGGACAGTGCGATGGAGGTGACCGTGGACGCCGTGCAGGTGTACGGCGGCTACGGCTTCATCAAGGAGTACCCGGTCGAGAAGCTGATGCGTGACGCCAAGATCATGCAGCTCTACGAGGGCACGTCGCAGATCCAGCGCCTCGTGATCGCGCGCGAGGTGCTGATGCCGCGCCACGTGGAACAGCCGGCGGCCGCCGCCGCGTAGTCATCGGAGGGGCCCGCTGTCAGGATGCGCGGCGATGGCCGGCCGCAAGTCCGAGCGCCAGCGCAGCCGCGAGGCGGTGCGCGAAGCCGTCGCCCAGGCGGGCGGCATCGAGGCGACCGTCGCCCCCTCCAAGCGCGCGCAGGACCCGTTCACCGGAGAGCTTCGGCGGCGCGCCGTGCTGCCGCTGCTCGTGCTCCACCTGATCAGCGAGGGGCCCAGCTACGGCAACCAGCTGATGGAGCGCATCGGCGCGATGACGGCCGGGGTGCTCTCGGTGAACCCGAACACCATGTACCCGCTGCTGCGCCAGCTCGAGGGGCGCGGGCTGATCGAGGGCCGCTGGGAGCATCCCGAGCGCCGCTCGCGGCGCTACTACTCGCTCACCGGCGAGGGGCGCGAGGAGTACGCCCGGCTCATCGAGGAGGTGCGCCCGTTCCTCGACTCGGTCAAGTCGTCCATCGACGAGATCGTGCGCGAGGTCTACGGGAAGTGAGGACCGCGAGCGCCCGAGCCACGCTGCCGCTAGCGCCGCCCGACGCTCTGCGGCTCTGGGCGGACGTGGAGCGCTGGCCCAGCTTCGTGGAGGGCTTCGCCCGCCGGCTGGAGCACTCGCCCGACTGGCCGGCGAAGGGGACGCGCGTGGTGTGGGAGTCCACTCCCGACGGGCGAGGGAGGGTCACGGAGACGGTGACCGAGAACGCGCCCGGCCGCTTCTCCACGCAGGTCTTCGAGGAGGCGCTGACGGGCAGCCAGACGCTGCGCGCGGCCCCCGCGAGCGACGGCTCCGAGGTGCAGTTGAGCCTGGAGTACGAGCTCGCGCGGTACGGCCCGCTCGCGGGCGTGGCCGACGCGATCTTCATCCGGCGCGCGTTGCGCGACGCGCTGCGGCGCACCCTCTTTCGCTTCGGGCTCGAAGCGGAGGAGGAGACTGGGCTGCGCTAGCCTGCGCCGGCATGTTCGTGTTCAAATCCGCCGTGGTGGGGGCCGGGACGATGGGTGGCGAGATTGCCCAGGTGGTCGCCGCCGCGGGCATTCCGGTCGTCCTCAAGGACGTCAAGCAGGAGTTCGTGGACACCGGGCTCGAGAAGGCCCGGCAGGTGACCGAGGCGCAGCTCGGAGGCCTCGTCGCGAAGGAGAAGATCACCCAGGAGGACGCCGACCGCCAGCGCGAGGAGATCCTCGGGCGCATCGCCGGCACCACCGAGTACGAGGGCTTCGGCGACGTGGACTTCGCGATCGAGGCCGTGCCCGAGCGCATGGAGATCAAGCAGACGGTCTTCGCCGAGCTCGACGAGGTCACTCCCGGGCACGCGATCCTGGCGTCCAACACCTCCTCACTCTCGATCACGGAGATGGCCGAGGCCACGCTGCGGCCCGACAAGGTCTGCGGCTTCCACTTCTTCTACCCGGCCTCGATGATGCGGCTGATCGAGGTGATCGAGGGGGAGGAGACCTCCGAGGAGACCCTCCAGACGGCGGCCAACTTCGCGCAGGCGATCCGCAAGACGGCGGTCCGCTGCGGCGAGGTCCCCGGCTTCGTGGTCAACAGGATCCTGAACTCGGCCGTCTCCGAGGTCTGGCGGGTGACCGAGCAGGAGGACCTCGACGTCAAGGAGGTCGACAGGGTGATCCAGGAGTCCGGCACGGTGCCGATGGGGCCGTTCTTCCTGACCGACCTGCTCGGTCTCGACACGGTGCTGCACGTGGCCGAGCACCTGCGGGACTCGTACGGCGAGCGCTTCTACGTCTCGTCGCGGATGAAGGAGCTCGTCGAGGCGGGCAACCTGGGCCAGAAGACCGGGAGGGGGTTCTATGAGCACGGCTAGCGCGCCGGGCACGCTGGGCACGCTCGTTGACCGGATGGGCCTGAAGACCCTGGTCGAGTCGTGCCTCGTGCTCGAGGAGGGCGTCGCCTCCGCGAAGGACATCGAGGTCGGGATGATGATGGGCGCCGGCATCCTGCCCGGCCCGTTCTCGCGCGCGGATGACGCTGGGCTCGACGTCGTGCTCGAGCAGCTCGAGCGCGCCCAGGCGGACTGGGGCGACAACTTCGAGCCCCCGACCGTCCTGCGCCGCCTCGTGAACCAGGGGCGGCTCGGCAAGAAGACCGGGCAGGGCTTCTTCCCCTACCCGCAGCCCGACCCGGGCGACCAGCGCGAGACCGTGCTGCTCGAGACGCGCGGCGACATCGCGATCGCCTGGCTGAACCGCCCGCCCGCGAACCCGCTCTCGCCGCAGGCCGTCCGCGACCTGATCGACCTCTGGGAGTCGATCGACGGGAAGGTCAGGGCGCTCGTGCTGGCGTCGTCGAACATCTTCACCTTCAGCGCCGGGGCCGACATCAAGGAGTTCACGAAGATGTCGCCCGACGCCGAGGGCGCCGACCTCGTGGAGTCGGCCCACCGCTTCATGCGCGGCATGGAGCGGTCCTCGACGGCCACGATCGCGGCGGTCAACTCGATCGCGTTCGGCGGCGGCTGCGAGCTCGCGATGGCGTGCGACTTCCGCATCGCCGCGGAGTCGGCCACCTTCGGCCAGCCGGAGATCAACCTCGGGATCATCCCCGGCTTCGGCGGCACGCAGCGGCTGCCGCGGCTGGTGGGCGAGGCGAAGGCGCTCGAGATGAACCTGACCGGCGACCCGATCGACGCCTACGAGGCGCACCGCGTCGGGCTCGCGAACCAGGTGGTGCCGGACCACGAGCTGCTCGACACGGCGATCGCCTGGGCGCGCAAGCTGTCGGAGCAGGCGCCGATCGCGGTGGAGGAGATCAAGAGGCGCTCGGCGCAGCCGGACCTGGACGAGGGCCTGCGCGTCGAGGGCGAGGGCTTTGCTCGCGCGTTCGGCTCGGAGGACGCCAGGGAGGGCATCTCGGCCTTCCTCACGAAGCGCCGGCCGCGCTTCCAGGGCAAGTGAGGGCGGTCTCCACCGGCGCGGACCAGGTGGCCTGCCTGCTCCGCGAGTCGGAGCGCGCGGTGGTGCTCACCGGCGCGGGGATCTCGGTGCCGTCCGGCATCCCGGACTTCCGCAGCCCGGGCACGGGACTGTGGGAGAACGTCGACCCCATGGAGGTCGCGCACATCGACGCCTGGCGACGCGACCCCGACCGCTTCTGGAGCTTCTACGGCCAGCGCTTCGCCTCGCTCACGGACAAGCACCCGAACGAGGCTCATCTCGCGCTGGCGGAGCTGGAGCGGCGCGGGCTGATCCGGGCCGTGATCACCCAGAACATCGACCGCCTGCACCGCCTCGCCGGGAGCGAGCGCCTGATCGAGGTGCACGGCTCGATCGACCGGAGCGTCTGCATGGAGTGCGGCGGGAAGCTGCCGATCGACCGCGTGGTCGAGCTGCTCGCGGAGGGCGAGGGCGCGCCGCTCTGCCCTGCCTGCGCGGCGCCGCTCAAGCCGGACGTGGTCCTCTTCGGCGAGCTGCTTCCCGAGGACGCGCTGGCCGAGGCCCAGCAGCTGGCCATGGACGCCGACCTGATGCTCTGCGTGGGCTCTTCGCTCGAGGTCTACCCCGTCGCCGGCCTGCCCGCGATCACCCACGGCGGCGGCGGCCGCCTCGTGCTCGTCACCCAGGGCGCAACCCCCTACGACGGCGACGCCGAGGTGAAGCTGGACGGCGACGTCGTGACCGAGCT
>DASQER010000246.1:0-10185 GCA_035633575.1 Thermoleophilaceae bacterium | reverse complement strand
GCGAGCACGCGCCCGTCCTGGTCGATTGCGAGGCTGTGCCCGTCGAAGACGAGCTCGTCCTGGCCGCCCACCGTGTTCACGAAGACAACAGCCGCCAGGTAGTCCACGGCCCGCTGCGTGAGCATCCGCTCGCGCCTCGACCCGTAGCCGGCCCGGTAGGGCGAGGCGGACAGGTTCACGATCACCTGCGCGCCCGCGAGCGCCTCGCTCATGGCGGGCGGGCCGGGCTCCCAGATGTCCTCGCAGATGCTGATCCCGATCGGGATGCCGTTCAGCTCGACGATGGCCGCCTCGGCGCCGGACTGGAAGTAGCGCTGCTCGTCGAAGACGCCGTAGTTGGGGAGGTACATCTTGCGGTAGGTGGCGACCACGTCGCCGTCGGCGAGCACCGCGGCGCTGTTGTAGACGTCGTCCGCCTTCTCGGGGTAGCCCACCACGGCGACGATGCCCTGGGTCTGCGCCGCGAGCTCGCGCAGCGCCACCTCGGCGGCGTCGAGGAAGCTCGTCTTCAGCAGCAGGTCCTCGGGCGGATAGCCCGTCAGCGCCAGCTCGGGGAAGACGACGAGAGCCGCCCCCTCGTCCCGAGCGCGAGCGGTGTTCTCGGAGATCTTGCGGGCGTTGCCGCGAATGTCGCCGACGATGGGATTGATCTGCGCGAGGGCAACCCGCAGCAGGTCCGTGCGCTCCGCCATGCCCCCATTATCGCGGGCGGCCGGGCGAACTACCGCATTGAAGGCGGCGCGGACCGCCCAGATGCTCCAGGTGGGCCATCCTGGTTGCGGATATAGCAACTGCGATGGCCCACCTCAGACCAAGAGCGGGTCGGCGGGCGGGGCGTTGAGGCGGCGGCTCAGCAGCCGAGCGTCAGGTCCAGGTAGCGCTGCGGGCGGATGTGGTGCTCGAAGTGCCACCACTCGCGCCAGTAGCCGCTGAAGCCGAAGCGCTCCATCGCTGCCTTGAGCGTCAGGCGGTTGCGGAGGATGCGGCCGCCCGCGTTGAAGGTGTTGGCGCCGCTCCCGAGGTCGTCGAAGCCGCCCATGCGCAGGCGCTTGCCGTCGCGCAGGCGGACGAGGGTGATGTCCACCGCGCTGCCCGTGTTGTGGCGGCTGCGGCGGGCGATGTACGTGCCGATGAGGTCGCCGCGGCCCGTGCGCTCGGCCCAGCGCACGAGCGCGTGCGTTGCGCGCAGCGGGCGGTAGGCGTCCAGGATCAGGAGGCCGAGACCGAGGCGGCGCAGGTAGCGCTGCACCTGCCCGAGGCTGCGCGCGGCGGGCTCGTGGAGGAGGGCCCAGTCCTCGCAGTAGCCCGGCAGCCGCCGGCCGGTGATGTTCCGCTTCGTGCGGTACGAAAGCGTGACCCCGATCCCCGGCCCGAAGCGGTGCACGTCGACGAGCCCGGCACGGCGATGAGCCGGCGTGCCCGCCTCCTTCGGTGGCTGCGTGGAGCGCGCCGGGACGGAGCCGAACACCCGCGCCGCCACCCCGCGCAGCGTCTCCGTGCCGTACTCGTGCGACGGGTTGCCGTCGGTGAGCACAGCCATCGAGATTCGCAGCGGCCCGCGCTCGAACAGCGCCGCCTCATGCACCAGGCTCCCGCTCGCCGTCCCGCGCCAGCCGCCCTTGAAGAGGGTGTCGAAGCCGCGGGCGAGCGAGTAGCGCGAGAAGCCCCAGCGCTGCCGGCGGACGATCGAGGACAAGAGGCCGCGCGCGTAGCGGCGCGAGGCCCTCGGCACGAGCCGGTCGATCCGGTTGAAGAAGCGCGCCTGGTCCTCCGCGCTGAAGTGCGCGTTCGCCCAGTAGCCGGCGACCGAGAAGCGCTTCATGCCGGCGAGGCGCGCCAGCCGGTAGAGGGCGGCGTCGCCCACGCGGTAGTAGATCGTGTCGGCGGCGCCGTTCGAGGACACGGCGATCATCGGGCCGAGCGAAGCGCGCTCCCCGGCGTCCGGCGCCCGGTTGCCGATCCCGCGCAGGTACGCCACGAGCAGCATCGCCTTCACCGCGCTGGCCGACACATAGACGCGCTCCGGCGCGAAGCCGCGCAGGCGCCCCCGCGAGTCGATCAGCGCCCAGGAGCTCAGCGCGCCGCGCGAGCGCATCCAGCGCCGGGCCGCCCGCACGCGCTCCCTCGGCGGGAACAGCGCCGGAAGCGCTTTGCGGGTCATGGTGCAGCCGCGCCCGGGGCGCACCGTCACCGCCACCTCGGTCAGGCCCCTGGAGAGGATCCGAACGCGCCGCGCGCAGCGCTCCGTGGGCGGGTCGAGTGTCCCGCAGTTGCCGTCGCAGGGGCGCTGGAAGCTGGTCACCCGGTACCGGCCCGCCGCCAGCCGGCGACGCATCCGGAAGCGCGGTCTGTGCCGCACGCGCCGCTGCACGACGAGCGCGCCGCGCGAGTCGTGCACGCGCACGTAGGAGATGGCGCCCTCGATGTAGCCGGGGGCCGAGCGGAAGGCCTGCCGGAAGTCGAGGGTGCCGGGCGCCGCGTCCGCGCCGGCCGGAAGCGCGAGCGCTGCGAACGCGACGGTTGTGGCCAACCCACGCTGCACCGCAGGGGATGGTACGCCTGGGTGATGCCGCGGTCGACGCTCGCTGTCGGGCTCAGGGTGCTGCTAGTGGCCCCAGCCGACCGGCTCCTCGTGGCGCACGCTCTCCTCGCCGCTCTCGCCGGTGCGGATCCGGATCGAGTGCTCGACCGGGTAGACGAACACGCGCCCGTCGCCGATCTCACCCGTCCGCGCCGCGCCGACGATCGCGTCGACCGCGCGCTCGGCGATGTCTGACGGCACCACCGACTCGACCTTGATCTTCGGGATCAGCGAGATGTTCGCCCGCGAGCCGCGGTAGGACTCGGTGTAGCCCTTCTGGCGGCCGCAGCCGACCACCTCGCTCACCGTCACGCCGGACACGCCGAGCTTGTCGAGCGCGTCCTGCACGTCCTGGAGCCGCTCGTGGCGGATGATCGCCTCGATCTTCTTCATCGCGGGTCAGCCTTCCTGGATCGGGGTCGCCATGCTCACCGGCGCCGGCCTCCGGGGCGGCCAGCCCGACGGCAGTGCCGGGGGACGGTACTCCGACCCTGGGACCGGCATGAACTGCTCCGGGTAGCCCCACATGCCGTGCTCGACGATGTCGAGGCCGTAGCGCTCCTCCTCGGGCGTCACGCGCAGGCCGTAGGTCCGCTTGATCGCGTAGAAGACGAGGAAGCTGACGGCGAACACGGAGCTGAACGCCGCCACCACGCCGAGCGCCTGGACGCCCAGCTGCTCGAACGAGCCGGTGTAGAACAGGCCGCCCTTGCCGATGGCGTTCAGCTCCGCGAGCCGCGGGCTCGTGAACAGCCCGCAGGCAAGCGTGCCCCAGACGCCGGCGACGCCGTGGGCCGACAGGGCGCCGACCGGGTCGTCGAGCTTCTTGTCGATGGCGATGATCGCGCCCACGACGATCACGCCGGCGGTGAAGCCGATGACCGGCGCGGCCCAGAACTCGACGTAGCCCGACGGGGCCGTGATCGCCACGAGGGCAGCGATCGCGCCGTTCCCGCTCATGCCGATGTCGAGCGTCCGCGTGAGCAGGTGGCTCATCAGGAGTGCGCCCAGCACGCCCGCCGCAGCGGCCAGGTTCGTGACCACGGCCACCTCGGCGAAGCGGCCCCCGATCGCGCCGAGCGTCGAGCCCGCGTTGAACCCGAACCAGCCGAACCAGAGCACGAGGACGGCCAGGCCGACGAGCGGCATGTTGTGGCCGGGGATCACGTTCGGCTTGCCGTCGGGGCCGTACTTGCCGTGGCGCGGGCCGAGCAGCAGCAGCGCGGCCAGCGCGCCGGTGGCCCCGATCAGGTGCACCACCGTCGAGCCGGCGAAGTCCTGCATGCCGAAGCTCGCCTGCAGCCAGCCGCCGCCGAAGATCCAGTGGCTGATGACCGGGTAGATCAGCGCGCTGAAGACCACGGCGTAGATCAGGTAGGCGCCGAACTTGATCCGCTCGATGGTGGTGCCCCACACGATGGCCAGGGACACGGCGCAGAACACGAACTGGAAGAAGAACTTGGCCGGGACCGTCGCGCTCGAGAACGCCAGCGCCGGGAAGGCGTCGTTGCTCGTCGTGCCGAGGAAGGTGCCCTCGGTGCCGGCGAACCAGCCGGCCCCGCCGAACGCGAGGGCAAAGCCGACGGCCCAGTAGCAGAGCGCCGCGATCGAGAAGTTGGCCAGGACCTTGGGGACGATCGTGCCGGCGTTCTTCATGCGCGAGAAGCCGACCTCCAGGAAC
This sequence comes from Thermoleophilaceae bacterium, assembly GCA_035633575.1. Taxonomy (GTDB): domain Bacteria; phylum Actinomycetota; class Thermoleophilia; order Solirubrobacterales; family Thermoleophilaceae; genus JACVRW01. The sequence continues at coordinate 5,923 of DASQER010000246.1, read as the reverse complement.
AGGAAGCCGACCTGCATGAACATGACGAGCACCGCGGCGACGACGACCCAGATCGTCTCGATCGCCGGGAGGGCGTCCTTGAGAGTGGGTTCCATGAACGGAATGGTCGGGTCGCGGCCCCTATCCGTCATGCGCCCGCCGTACAGGATTCAGCGGGACGGCTTGTACGAGAGTCGAAAGCCCGCTACTCGCCCAGCGCCACGATGCGGGCCCTGATGCAGCGCGCGAGCTCCCGAGGATCGACCTCGAAGAGGCTCTGCGGGTCGCCGGCGGCGGCCCAGACTCGCCTGTGGCGAAGCAGGTCCTCGTCGAACAGGACCGGCAGGTCGTGCCCGAAGGGCGGCACTCCGCCGATGGCGAAGCCGGTGGCCGCGCGCACCTCCTCGGCCGCTGCCTGGCGCACCTCGGCCACGTCGAGGGCGTCCGCCACCTTGTCGATGTCCACGCGGTGCTGCCCGGACGCGACGCAGACCACGGGGTCGCCGTCGGCCACGAACACGATCGACTTGGCGATCTCGGCCTCCTCGCAGCCCACGGCCACGGCGGCGTCCGCCACCGTGCGGGTGGAGGCCTCGAGCCGCTGCACCTGGACCTGGATCCCGAGCTCGCGCGCGCATTCCGCGAGCCGGTCTCTCACGCCCGCACCGCCTGGACGGGATCGCGCTCCGCGGTCAGCTCCACGCCGGCTTCCGCGGCCAGCTCGGCGAGCGACTCCCGGACGTCGCTTGCGAAGTCGTCCAGGTCCCACAGCAGGTCGTAGTCGCCCACGAGCCCGAAGTTGATCCTCCCCGCGTAGGAGAGCAGCGCCACGCCGAGCGCCTGGTTCTTCGCCAGCGGGACCATCGGGAACGGGTCGATCATGCGCCGCCCCGCCAGGTAGAGCGGAATCTGCGGTCCGGGCACGTTCGTGATCACGAGGTTGAAGAAGCGCTGTCGCGCCATCAGGCGCGACGCCTGGCCCATCACCGTCGCCGGCGCGAAGCCGGACAGCTCGGTGAGCACCTGGGCGCCGACCGCCTGGCCGCCCGACTTCAGGCCCTTCAGCTCCTCGCGCAGGATGTCGAGGCGCGCCACCGGGTCCTTGCACCACACGGGCAGCGGCGCCATCATGGCCGCCACCTGGTTGCCGAGCGCGCCGCGCTCCACGTCCGCGCGCACGCTCACCGGGACCATCGCCTTCAGCTCCAGGCCGTCCGTGTTCTGCCCGCGCCGGCGCAGGTGCTTGCCGAGCGCGCCCGCGATGGTCGCGAGCACGACGTCGTTGACGGTGCCGCCCAGCTCGTTCTTGATCGCCTTCATGTCGGCGAGGTTGGCGCGCACCCAGGTGAAGCGCCGGTGCGGGCCGATCGACTCGTTGTACGGGCTGGGCGGGGCGGGGTTGAGCCCTGCCCACGCCATGGCGCCGACTCCGACCGCCGCGTCGCGCACGCCCTCGAGCACGCGGAGCGGGCCGCGGAAGACCGCGCGCACGGAGCGCGCCAGCTCGCCGGGGATGGTGGCCCGCTCGAGCAGCGCCTCGCCGAGCAGCTGGGCGGGAGTGGGGAGCGGGCGGGGCAGCCAGCGGTCCCCGGTGTCGGTGGGAGCGGCCGGCTCCGGCGAGGTGTCGAAGAGCACCGAGATGATGTCCACGCCGGAGATGCCGTCCACGAGCGCGTGATGGGTCTTCGAGAGCATCGCGAAGCGGTCGCCCTCCACGCCCTCGACGAGCCAGACCTCCCAGAGCGGCTTGTCCCTGTCGAGCTGCTGCGCGAAGACGCGGCCGGCAAGCTCCTTCAGCTGCTCCTCCGACCCCGGCGCGGGCAGCGCGGTGGAGCGCACGTGGTAGCGCAGGTTCAGGTGCGGGTCGTCCACCCAGCGCGGACGGCCCTGTCCCAGCGGGACGAATGCGAGGCGCTGGCGGTAGCGCGGGACGAGCCCCAGGCGCCGCTCGATCGCCTCGAGCAGCTCCTCGTAGGGCGGGGGAGGGCCTTCGAAGAGCATCACGGAGGCCACGTGCATGTGGGAGGCGGAGTCCTCCAGGTGGAGGAACGACGCGTCGAGCCCTGTCAGGCGATCCGAGGACATGGACCAAGACTACGTCAGAGCGAGAGGCTGAGCTGATCCTCGGCCGCGGCGGCCGCGGACTCCTCGTCGAGCCCAGCCACGCGGACGCCGAGGAGACGCACCGGACGCCCCGGATCCAGCCTGCGCAGGAGCTCGAGCGCCACCGCGCCGACGGTGTCGAGGTCGTTCACGGCAGCGTCCAGGCTGCGGGCGCGCGTGACCGTCGTGAAGTCGTCGAAGCGCACCTTGATGCCGATCGTGCGGCCGCGGCGCTGCTCGCGCGCCAGCGTCTCGCACAGCTCGCCGCTGAGGCGCTCGAGCACCGGCTCGAGCTGCGGGAGGCCGTGCAGGTCCCTGTCGAAGGTGGTCTCGCGCGACTCCGACTTCGCCACGCGCACCGTCTCGATGCGCCGCTCGTCCTCGAAGCGCGCGAGCGCCGCCAGGTGCGGGCCGAGCCGCGAACCGAACCACTCCGTGAGCCGCTCGTCCGGCGTGGCGCCGAGCGCCGCCAGCGTGCCGATCCCGAGCTGCTCGAGCCGCGCCACGGTCTTCGGCCCGATTCCGGGCACGAGGCCGGGGGAGGCCTCGGCGAAGCGCTCGCGGGCCCCGTCGGCGCTCAGCTCCACGAACCCGTCCGGCTTCTCGGCGTCCGAGGAGACCTTCGCCACGAGCTTGTTCGGCCCGATCCCCACCGAGCAGGTGAGCCCCGTCTCCGAGCGCACGGCCTCCTTCACGCGGCGTGCCGCGGAGCGGTAGCGGTCGAGGCCGGTGAGGTCGAGGTAGGCCTCGTCCAGGCCGACGACCTCCACCCGCTCCACGTGCTTGCGGAGCACGGCCATCAGCTCGCGCGAGCGGGTGCGGTAGAGCTCGAAGTCGGGCGGGACGAACACCGCGTCCGGGCAGAGCCGCCGAGCGCGCTCCGCCGGGGTGGCCGAGAAGACCCCGAACCTGCGCGCCTCGTAGCTCGCGGTCGTCACGACGGCCCGCGGCCCGCTCCCCGCCACGACCACCGGCAGCCCGCGCAGCTCCGGCCGCCGCTGCAGCTCCACGCTCACGTAGAAGGCGTCCATGTCCACGTGAGCGATCCTCACGCGGACGAGGTTACGTGCCCTGGTGGATGGGTCGGATCAGGATCTCGTTGACGTCCACGTGCGGCGGCTGGGTCATCGCGAAGAGGACCGCGCGGGCGATGTCGTCGGCCTCCAGGGCGCCCGTCGGGCGGTTGTCGAAGAACGGGGTGTCGACCATGCCCGGCTCGATCAGGGTCATCTTGATGCCGGTGTCCGCGATCTCCTGGCGCAGGGACTCGCCCATCGCGGTCACCGCGTGCTTGGTGGCTGAGTAGAGCGACCCGGGCAGGGCACGGCGGCCGGCGATCGAGCTGGTGAGGATCAGGTGGCCGCGGCCGTGCTGCTTGAAGTGGCCGAGCGAGGCGCGGATCGACAGCGCCGCCCCGAAGACGTTCGTGTCGATCATCGACTTCCAGTGCTCCACCGACTCCTCCAGGAAGCCCCGCGCGGCGCCGAAGCCGGCGTTCGCGAAGTAGGCATCCATGCGGCCGAAGCGGTCGAGCGCCGCCTGCACGAGCGCCTGCTGGTCCTCCCAGCTCGTCACGTCGCAGCGCACGGCGATCGCCTTCTCGTCGCCGCCGAGCTCCTGCGCCAGCGCCTGCAGCTTGTCCTCCGAGCGCGCGCCGAGCACCACCCGGTGGCCGAACTCGACCGCGCGGCGAGCGGTGGCGGCGCCGATGCCGGTGCTGGCGCCGGTGATTACCAAGACCGGATCGTCTGCCATGGCCGGGCAGGTTACGCTGCTGCGCGCGTGGCCCCCGTAGACCCCACCGAGGCGCGCTTTGCCGCCGTGCCGGCCAAGGCGGGCCACTACGAGAGCTTCTACCTGAAGCTGTGCCATCCCTCGGAGCCGCTCGGCGCGTGGATCCGCTACACGGTGCACAAGCGGCCGGGTGAGGCGCCGAGCGGCTCGCTCTGGTTCACGCTCTTCGAGCCCGGCGGTCCGCGCGCGGCGAAGCGCACAGCGCCAGGACCGGCGAGCGGTGGCGGTGACTGGCTGCGCGTGGGGGACGCGCGCATCGGCGCGGACGGGGCGAGCGGTGCCATCGGCGAGGGGTTCGCCTGGGAGCTCGCTCTCGAGAGCGCCGAGCAGCCGCTCTTTCATCTCCCGCGCAGCTGGATGTACCGGGCGCGGCTCCCGCGCACAAAGCTGCTCTCGCCAGCGCCGGCCGCGCGCTTCTCCGGCCGGCTGTCGGTGGAGGGACGCGAGATCGCGGTGGACGGCTGGCGCGGCATGGTCGGCCACAACTGGGGCGCGCAGCACGCGGAGCGCTGGATCTGGCTGCACGGGCTCACCCCGGAGGGCGACTGGCTCGATGCCGCGATCGGGCGAGTGAAGCTGGGCCCCGCGACCACCCCCTGGATCGCCAACGGCGCGCTCAGCCTGGCGGGCGATCGCCATGCGCTTGGCGGCCCGGGGCGCAACGTCGAGGTCGAGGAGTCGCCCGACCACTGCACGTTCCTGCTGGCTGGCAGGGGCGGGCTCCAGGTGCGCGGGACGGTGTCCGCGCCGCGCGAGCGCTTCGTCGGCTGGGTCTACGCGGATCCGGACGGCTCGGAGCACCACACGGTGAACTGCTCGATCGCCGACATGCGGCTGAGCGTGAGCCGGAACGGGAGAGCCGCGTCTGAGCTCGTCGTTCCCGCGGGCGCGGCGTACGAGCTGGGGATGCGCGAGCGCGACCACGGCATGGCGATCCAGCCGTTCCCCGACGGATGAGGGCCGCCGCGGAGATCGTCATTGAGCGGCCCGTGGAGGCGGTGTGGGAGTGGGCGGCGGATCCCCGCCACTGGCATCGCTGGCTCGACGGGGTGCGCGACGTGAGCGTTGCCGGCGACCTACGCGAGGGCAGCCGCTTCTCGAGCGCCTACGACTACGGCGGGCGCTCGTACGAGGTCGAGTACGAGCTCCTCGAGCGCCGGCGGCCGCGGCGCCAGGTGGTGCGCTCGGTCGCGGGCCCGTTCCCGTTCGAGGGGACACTCGAGCTCTCCGAGGACGTCGGCGGCACGCGCGTCCGGCAGACGGTCACGGCCGGCGCCGACCACGTGCTCACGCGCTTCGTGTTGGTGGTCGCGCGGCCGTTGGTGCGGCGCAGCATGCGCAGGCGGATCGCGGGCCAGCTCGAGCGGCTGAAGACGATGGTCGAGCTGGAGGCCGCGCTCTAGGCGGCCGCCGCGCATGCCGCGCGGTAATGCTCGAGCACGCCGCCCCACCCGCGCCGGTTGCGCTCGCGCCGCTCCTCGGCGGCCGCGCCCAGGCGCTCCCATCCGCGGTGGACGATCGTCACGGCGGTGCCCTCGCCCGTGGGCTCGAACGCGATCTCCACCTCGGTGGCGTCCGAGCGGTCGAAGCGCAGGTGCCAGAGGTTGGCGAGCCGGCTCGGCGGCTCCAGACGAGCACCTCGCCCCAGTCGTGCTCGTCGCCCTCGGGCGTGCGCTCGTAGATGCGGCCGCCGGGGCGCGGCTCGAACGTCACCGTCAGGCCGGGGGCGGCGGACACCGAGTGGCCGCTCGGCCACCACAGCGACGTGCGCCGCGCCCACAGGTCGAACGCCCGCTCGACGGGGCACTCCACTGTGAAGGCCAGCTCGAGCGGCTCCATCAGCGCCGCTTGGTGTTGTCCGCCGCGAGCTTGAAGCGCGCGGCCGCGTCTCCCCACACCTGCTCGATGTAGGCGCGCACGGCCTCGACGCCGCGGTCGTGCAGCGCGTAGAGCCGGCGGGCGCCCTCGGGGCGGTCGGTCACGAGTCCGGCCTGCTTGAGCACGCGCAGGTGGCGCGAGACGGCGGGCCGGCTGATCGGGAGGGCGT
>DASQER010000245.1:0-9270 GCA_035633575.1 Thermoleophilaceae bacterium | reverse complement strand
AGCGCATCCTCCCGGCCGACGAGTGGTATCCGGCGCTCGTCAAGCCGAACGTGGAGGTCGTGACCGACCGCATCACGGAGGTGCGCCCGCACTCGGTCGTCACCGCGGACGGCACGGAGCGCGAGGTGGACACGATCATCTTCGGCACCGGCTTCCACGTCACGGACATCCCGATCGCGAGCAGGGTCTCGGGGCGCGACGGGCGCACGCTGGCGCAGGTGTGGCGGGGCAGCCCGCAGGCCTACAAGGGCACGACGGTCGCCGGCTACCCGAACCTGTTCTTCCTGGTGGGCCCGAACACGGGCCTCGGCCACAACTCGATCGTGTTCATGATCGAGTCGCAGATCAGCTACGTGATCGACGCCCTGCGCACCATGCGCCGCCGCGGCGCGAGCACCGTCGAGGTGCGCCCGGAGGCCCAGCTGGCCTACAACGCCGAGCTCGACCGGATGACCCGGGGCACGGTGTGGGTCACGGGCGGCTGCCAGAGCTACTACATCGACCGCAACGGCCACAACTCGACGCTCTGGCCCACCTACACCTGGCCCTTCCGCCAGCGCACGCGCGAGTTCGACGCGGCGGCGTACGCGCTGGGCTCGCCCGAGCGCGAGCCGATGCCCGCGGCGGCGTAGCTAGCGGAGCGCGTTCTCGAGTCGCGGCGGGCCCTCGTCCTCGAGCGTCAGGACCGTGCCCGGCCAGTACGGGCTGCTGCGGCCGGTGGTCACGAAGGCGCCCTCGTAGAGCCAGCTTCCGGTGTTCCAGAGGCGCGTGCCGGAGAGCGTCGTCCACTCGGCGATGTCGTCGCCGGGCAGCGGGCCGGGGCGGTGCGTGTGGCCGAAGATGACGTGCTCGGCGCCCGGCGCCAGCACGTCGGCCACCCGGGTCATCGCCATGAGGCCGGAGCGGCGCAGCTCCTCGCCGGTGAGCGTGGCGCGGAAGGGTCCCAGCCCGAGCCCGTTCAGCGCCGCCACCGCGCTCGGGATCGTCACGCGCCCGAGCAGGAGCGCGGCGGGGCCGGCCCCCGTCACGCGCTTCCAGACGCTGCGCGAGAGCGTCCCCCCGCGGGACAGCGCCCCGGGCGAGGCGCCCTGGGCGAGCCCGGCGTAGAAGGCGTAGAGGGGGGCCAGGATCGTCTCGTAGTCCGCCGCCGAGCGGCACGCCTTGCTGCGCCCGGTGAGGCGGGCCATCGCCGAGGCCGCGATCGACTCGAGGCGCGGGACGGTGAGGTGCAGGTCGAGGTAGTGGCCGTGGGTGGCGTAGACGTCCTCGCGCAGGTGGAGGCCGGGATACGCGAGCGTGACCTCCACGTCGGGCATCCAGCCGGCGATGCGGCCCGCGGCCCCGTCGTCCGGCCGGACCTCCCATTCGGCCTCGGCGAGGAGCCCGCGGGCGTCGAGCCGCAGTCCCGCGAGCCAGGGCTCCGCCAGGCCGTGGTCGTGGTTGCCGGGCACGAGCACGACCCGGCGGCCCGCCAGCGCGCGGCCGAGCTCCTCGAACAGCGGGCGCACGACCTCGAGCGACTCGGCGAGCGGACGCTCGCGCAACTCGACCACGTCGCCGAGCAGCACGACCCGGTCGGCCCCCGCGACAGCCTCGACGAGGGCCTGGCGCCCCTCGCCCGCACGCGCCACGTCCGCCTCGACCAGGCCGCCGAGGTGCAGGTCCGAGACGACGGCGGTCCGCATCCGCTGGATCCTCGCAGCCCGGCGCTAGATTCAAGGTCCGTGTCGCTCTTCTGCCGCCACAACCGCTTCGTCGCCGACTGCCCGATCTGCGCGAAGGGGACGGTGCTCGACCCGAACCGAAAGCCGGAGCGGCGGCCGCGGCCGAGCGCCCGCGCGGGCAGCCGCTCGAGCCCCAAGGGCCGCGTCCAGGCGGCCGGCGCGGCGCGGGTGTCGCGCGGGCCGTTCGCCTCCGCGGGGCCCTACGAGGACGGCCGCGAGGTGCGGCTCGAGAAGGTGCCCGGCGGCCTGAGGCTCGCCGCGTGGCACGCGGGCCAGCTCGTGAAGGACGCCCCGGTGATCGTCCTCGCCGACCTGCCCGGGCTGCTGAGCTCAGCCGTCGAGCAGGGACTCCTGGGCCAGCCCGAGCTCGACTGGCCGGGCGAGCCCGCCGTGGGCGGGCACGGCGCGAGCCCCGGGCGCACGGGCGAGCTGCGCGACGAGCTGCGCGTGGAGCGCCTGGACGACGAGCGCCTGCGGATCGCCCGCTGGATCATGCGTCCCAACAGGGGGTGGGAGCTGCAGGAGGCGCCGGTGCTGCTGCCCGCGGAGCGCTTCCTCGGTGCGCTCCGCTCAGCGGCCGGGAACGGCGTGCTGGCGTCAGGCGATCCGGTGGAGTAGCGACCATAGGCATGTGCCTCTCCACCTCGTAACCGGACCCGCGAACGCCGCCAAGGCGGGCGAGGTGCTGGGCGGGCTGCGCGCGCGGCTCGACGACGAGCCGATCCTCGTGGTGCCGACGTTCGGGGACGTGGAGCACGCGCAGCGCGAGCTGGCGGAGCGCGGCGCCGTCTTCGGGGCGCGCGTGATGCGCTTCGAGTGGCTCTTCAAGGAGGTCGCGGCGCGCGCCGGATACGGCCAGCCGCAGGCATCGGACTTCCAGCGCGAGCTGATCGTCGAGCAGGCCGTGCGGCGCGCGCGCCTGAGCGTGCTCGCGGAGTCCGCCGGCCAGCCCGGCTTCGTCCGCGCGGCGGCCCGCTTCGTGGCCGAGCTCGGCCGCACGAGGGTCGAGCCCGCCCGCTTCACGAGCGCGCTGCGGAAGTGGGCGGGGGACGGTCCCCGCCGCGACTATGCGGAGGAGGTGGCGGCCGTCTACCGCTCCTACCGGGACGCGCTCGACGCGGCCGGTCTCGTGGACGAGGAGCTGTTCGCCTGGCGCGCGCTGGATGCGCTGCGGCTCGGCCCGGAGGCCTGGGGCGGGACGCCTCTGTTCGTGTACGGCTTCGACGACTTCAACAGGCTCCAGCTCGACGCGCTCGAGACGATCGCCGAGCGGTGCGCGGCGGACGTGACGGTCTCGCTCCCCTACGAGCCGGGGCGCCTCGCGTTCAAGGCGGTCTCGACCGTTCACCAGGAGCTGCTGCAGCTCGGCGCGGAGGAGAGCGAGCTGGCTCCGCTCGACGACCACTACGCGCCGGAGTCGCGCGCCGCGCTGCACCACATCGAGCGGCTCCTCTTCGAGGACGCGCCGCCCGGGCGCGTGGATCCGGGCACGGCGGTCTCCTTCCACTCGGCCGGGGGCGAGCGTGCGGAGGTGGAGCTGGCCGCGGCGCGGGTGCTCGAGCTGCTGCGCGAGGGCGTCGAGCCGGGCGGCGTGGCGGTCGTGTTCCGCGACCCCGGGCGCTACTCGTCCCTCCTCGAGCAGGTCTTCGGCGCCTACGGCATCCCCTACTCGATCGACCGCTCGCTGCCGTTCGGCCACACGGGCCTCGGGCGCGGGCTGCTCGCACTCGTCCGCGCCTCAACGCCCGCCGGCACGGCGGAGGACCTGCTCGCGTACCTCCGCACTCCCGGGCTCCTGAAGTTGCCGGGCCTGGCAGACCGCCTCGAGGCCGACGTGCGCAGGGACGGCGCCCACGCCGCCGCGCAGGCCCGCGAGCGCTGGGAGCGCGACCACTGGGCGCTCGACGAGCTCGACCGCCTCGCGAACGCCCGTGACACGGCCGCCTTCGTCGCCGAGCTGGATACCCGGCTGGTCCGCCTGTTCGCGGCGCCCTACGAGCGCAGCGCCGCGGTGTTGAGCGGCCCGGAGCTGGACGAGGCGCGCGCGCTCAGCACCGCCCAGCGGGCCCTGGCCGAGCTGCGCTCGGTGCTCGGCGGCCGGGCCGTGGACGTGGCCCACGTCCTGCGCGTGCTGGAGCAGCTCGAGGTCCACGTGGGCGAGACGCCTCAGCCCGACCGGGTGCAGGTGGCCACGCCGGAGGCGATCAGGGCGCGCCGCTTCGAGGCCGTGTTCGCGTGCGGCCTCCAGGAGGGCGAGTTTCCCCGCGGCTCCGCCCCCGAGCCGTTCCTCTCGGACGAGGACCGGCGCGCGATCGCGAGCGCGAGCGGGCTCGTGCTCCCCGTCCGCGAGGACCGGCTCGACCGCGAGCGCTACCTCTTCTACGTGTGCGCCTCGCGCGCCGAGCGCCTGCTGGTGCTCAGCTCGCGATCGAGCGACGAGGAGGGCAACCCGCAGGCGGAGTCCTACTTCGTCGACGACGTGCGCGACCTGCTGGAGGACGGGGCCGAGCTGCGAGCGCGCTCGCTCTCGGACGTCACGTGGCGCCCGGAGGACGCGCCCACGGCCGCGGAGTGGGACCGCGCGCTCGCGGCCACGGGGCCGCGCCGCCCCGAGCGCCCGCCGGGCCCGCTCGCCTCGGAGCCGCTCCTGGAGGAGCTCGCGCGGCGCGACGCGGTCTCCGCCCGCGCGCTCGAGAACTTCGCCGACTGCCCGGTGAAGTGGCTGGTGGAGGACCTGCTGAAGCCGGACGAGCTCGTGCCGGACCCGGAGAACATGGTGCGCGGCTCGTACGCCCACGAGGTGCTACGGCACACGTACCTGAGGCTGCACGAGGAGACCGGGGAGCGGCGCGTGACGCACGGGAACCTGGCGCACGCCGAGCGCATCCTGCTCGAGGAGCTGCGCGAGCGCAGCTCCTCCTTCAGTCTCTCGCCGAAGCAGACGCGCGTGCGCGCCGCGACCCGCCGGCTCGAGTTCGACCTGCTGCGCTACCTGCGCTCGGAGGCGGACTCCGACAGCCGCTTCGAGCCGGTCGAGCTGGAGCGCGGCTTCGGCCTCGAGGGAACCGACCCTGTCGAGCTCGAAGGAGGCCTGCGCGTGCGCGGCCGCATCGACCGGGTGGACGTGAGCGACGGCATGGCGCTCGTGATCGACTACAAGGCCGGCAGGAACGTCCAGCGCTACAAGGTCGCGAGCTGGGAGCCCGAGAACCGCTTCCAGGCGGCCCTCTACATGCTGGTGGTCGAGAAGCTGCTCGGCCTGCGGCCCGCCGGCGGCGTCTACGTGGCGCTCGGCAGCGACGACCCGCGCCCGCGCGGCATGGTCGCCGCCGGCGTGGAGGAGCTCGGAAGCGGCTGGGTCGCGGGCGATCGCCTCGACCCGGAGGAGTTCCAGGCGAAGCTCGACTGGGCGCGCGAGCGGATCCGCGAGACCGACGCGCGCATGCGCGGCGGCGAGATCTGCGCCCGTCCGGACCGCTGCGACTGGAACGGCGGCTGCAAGTACCCGTCGATCTGCAGGAGCGAGCGGTGAGGGAGCTGACTCCCGAGCAGCGCCGGGCGGTCGAGCGGCGCGACGGCTCGCTGCTCGTGCGCGCCGGCGCCGGAACGGGCAAGACCACCGTGCTCGTCGAGCGCTTCGTCGAGGCCGTCAGCGTGGATGGCGCCGGGGTGGAGCAGGTCCTCGCCATCACCTTCACCGAGAAGGCCGCGGCCGAGATGCGCAGCCGCGTCCGCCGCCGCTTCCTCGACCTCGGCCGGCGCGAGGAGGCGCGCGCCGCGGAGAGCGCCTGGGTGTCGACCATCCACGGGCTCTGCTCGCGCATCCTGCGCGCCCACGCCCTCAGCGCGGGCATCGACCCGGACTTCCGCGTGCTCGACGAGCTCGAGTCCGAGCGGCTCGCGGCGGATGCCTTCGACGGCGCGCTCGAGGAGTTCATGGGCCACGGCTCGGCGCCCGAGCGGATCGAGATGGTCGCCGCCTACACCCCGGATCGCCTGCGCGACATGGTGCGCACCGCGTACTCCCACCTGCGCAGCCGCGGGCAGCGGCGCCCGCGCCTCGAGGAGTCGCTGCCGCCGCGCCCGGCCGGCGAGGATGAGCGCCTCGAGGCCGCGGCGCGCACGGCGCTGGCCGAGCTCGCGGTCGCCCCCGCGTCCGCGACCGTCGCGCGGGCGATAGACAGCGTGGAGGCTCGCGGCGAGCTGAAGGGGCGGGCCAAGGCGCTCGCCACGGACGCGTGCGAGGAGTACAGGGAGGCGCTCGCCGCGTACCGGACGCTCGAGCTGGCCCAGCGCGAGCACCGCGACCACACCATGCTGCGCGCCCTGCTCGAGCTCTACGGCGGGCGCTACGAGCAGCTCAAGCGCGAGCGCTCCGGCCTCGACTTCGAGGACCTCGAGCTGATCGCCCGCGACCTGCTGGCCGGCGACGAGGGGCTGCGCGAGGCGTACTCGTCTCGCTTCGCGCACGTGCTGGTGGACGAGTTCCAGGACACGAACCCGCTCCAGAACGAGCTGCTCGGCCTCCTGTCGCGCGACAACCTCTTCCGCGTCGGCGACGAGAACCAGTCGATCTACCGCTTCCGCAACGCGGACGTCGCCGTGTTCCGCGAGCACTGGGAGCTGGCGGAGGCCGCCGGGCGGGCGGAGAGCATCACCGTGAACTTCCGCTCGCGCGGCGAGCTGCTCGACGCGATCGACCTCGCGTTCGAGCGCGCCTGGGGGGAGCGCTTCGAGCCGCTGCGCCCGGCGCCGGGAGCGCGCCGGCCGGACCCGCCCGTGACGCCCTGCGTGGACCTCCTCGTGGTGGACAGGGGGCGGGGCGCATGGGACGAGCTGGCGGAGGCCGCGCCCGACCCCTTCGGCGAGGTCATGCACGGCGCGCCGCCGTGGCGCGCCGCCGAGGCGCGGCTGCTGGCGAAGCGGGTCGACGAGCTCACGCGCGCGGGCCCGTGGTCGTACGGGGACGTGGTGATGCTCTTCCGCGCGACCACCGCGATGGGGCTGTTCGAGCGGGCGCTCGAGGAGCGCGGGATACCCGTGCACGTGGTGGGCGGGCGCGGCTACTGGGGCCAGCAGCAGGTGGCCGACCTGCGCCACTGGCTCGCGGCGCTCGCGAACCCGTTGGACGGGCTCGCCGTGTACTCGGTGCTCTCGTCCCCGCTGGCCGGGCTCTCGCTCGACGCGGTGGCGCTGATCGGCCTCCACGCCCGGCGCTCGGGCCGCGACCCGTGGTGGGCCCTGCGGGCGGCGCTCGGGCGCGACGGCGGCGAGGCCGACCGTGAGCTGCTCGACAGGCTGCCGGTGCCGGACCGCGCCAAGCTCGCCGCCTTCGCCGACCGCTTCGAGGCCGAGCGCCGGATCGCCGGGCAGGTCCCGCTCGAGACGCTCATCGACCGCGCCGTGACGCTCACCGGCTACGACCGCCACCTGCTCTCCCTGCCGGGCGGCGGGCGACGGATGGCGAACGTCCGCAAGCTGATGCGGATGGCGCGCGAGTACGAGGCCGACGAGGGCCGCGACCTGCGCGGCTTCATCGACGCCGTGGCCGAGCGCGACCTGATCCGGGCGCGCGAGGGCGAGGCGCCGCTCGAGGCCGAGGCCCTCGACGCCGTGCGGATGATGACCGTGCACCGGGCGAAGGGCCTCGAGTTCCCGGTCGTGTGCGTCGCCGACCTCGGCAAGGACGGGCGCGACGACGACGGCGCCCTGCGCATCTCGGAGGACGGCAGCGTCGGCCTGCGGCTCGCGGGCCTCGGGGCCGGCGCGGTCGACAGCGCGCGGCTCGAGCGGATCAAGGCCGAGGGCCGCACCGCTGCCGAGGAGGAGGAGCGGCGGATCTTCTACGTGGCCGTCACGCGCGCCCGGGAGCACCTCGTCCTGAGCGGTGCCACCGACCTCGGCAAGCGGCCCGAGCCCGCGGAGCTCCAGGAGCCGATGCGCTGGATCTGGCGCGGCTTCTGCGCGGAGCTCCCCTCCGAGGGCGGGCAGGGCGTGCACCGCGACCGCCGCGAGGAGCGCGAGGTCGAGGTGCGCTGGACGCTCTGCACCCCGGCCACCCTGGACGAGGTGCTGCCGCCCGCCGACAGGGCGCCCGAGGCCACGGAGGTGGAGGAGGCGCCCGGCTACGAGCAGGCGCTGCTCGAGCTGGGCACCCCGCCCGCGCCGCGGGCGCTCCCCGTCAGCCGGCTCAGCTACTCGGGCCTCGAGGCCTACCGGCGCTGCGGCTACCGCTTCTACCTCGAGAAGGCGCTGACGCTCCCGCCCGTGGACGCTCCGCTCGACGCGCCACGGGCGGAGCCGGGCATCAGCGCAATCCTCCGCGGGACGGTCGTGCACGGCCTGCTCGAGCGGCTCGACTTCGGCCGCCCGGCCGTGCCGGCCGAGGAGGACGTGGCGGCCGCCATCGAGCAGCACGGGGCGGAGGCCCTCCCGGCCGACGTCGCGGACGTGCGCGACATGGTCGAGCGACTTGCGGGCTCCGAGCTGCGCGAGCGCATCGCCGCCGCCCGGCAGGTCCGTACCGAGCTGCCCTTCGCGTTCACGCTCACGCCTCCGGGCGCCGGTGGTCGCAGCCTGCTCGTGAACGGCGTGGTGGACGTCCACGCCGACGAGGGCGCGCGTACGCTGGTGGTGGACTGGAAGAGCGACGCGCTCGGCGAGCTCGATCCGGAGACGCTCACCGCCCGGTCGTACTCGACACAGCGGACCGTCTACGCGCTCGCCGCGTTGAAGGCCGGCGCGGAGCGAGTGGAGGTGGTCCACTGCTTCCTGGAGCGCCCCGACGAGCCCGCCGTCGCGCTCTACGAGGCGGCCGACGCGGAGCGGCTCGAGAACGAGCTGCTGGGGCTGGCCCGCGGCGTCGTGGAGGGGCGCTTCGAGCCCTCCCTGGAGCCGCATCTGGGCCTCTGCGCGGACTGCCCGGGGCGCGCGGCGCTCTGCGTGCACGAGCCTGAGCTCACGCTGCGGCTTTCCGTCCAGGCGTCGTCCTAGTCTGCAGCCATGCCACTGTGCTTCATCGAGCCGCAGGAAGCGATCAGGGTCGTTGCTGAGAGCGTCGGCCGTGAGGCCCGCCGCCAGCTGCTCGGCGAGGTCGTGCGCGCGTGGGTCGACGAGATCCCCGACGACGAGCTCCAGGTCCACTACGCCAAGGCGGTGGAGGAGCTCGACGACGACGACCTGTCGATGCTCGCCGCATGGCACGCGTCGCTCGAGATCGGCCAGCCGATCGCGAACAAGGACTTCCTGCTCGGCGCGTTCCCACGCCTCGGCGACCACCGCCGCGAGGCGCTCCAGATCGCCGCGGGCTTCAAGGGCGAAGACGCCTTCGAGGCGGGCGTGAGCGAGGAGCAGGCCCTCACCACCGTGCTCCCCTGGCTCTCCGACGCGCGCCTGAGGGAGCTCGCCGCGGAGGCAGTGGAGCTCTACTGCTGGGACCGCCTCGGCAGCGACAACTGAGCGATCCGATAACCGTCGCGTCGCGGCGTCCTCGGTCGCTCGCGTGCTAGAGCACGCGTCGCTCCCTGCGTCCTTGCGACGCTCGGTT
>DASQER010000244.1:0-4482 GCA_035633575.1 Thermoleophilaceae bacterium | reverse complement strand
GGCGGCGTTGATCCAGTCGACCACCGCGCGGTGGCTGCGCTGAAGCTGCTTAAGCGCGTTGCCGCGCGGCGCCGCGATCTCGAGCGCCTCCAGGAAGCCGTTGAAATCGAGGCTCTGGCTCATCCCAACCGGGACGAGCGTGAGCTTCACCTCGAGCTCGGTGCCGTCCTTGCGCCTGGCGACGGTCTGGACCACGCCGCCGTACTGGGGCACGTCGCCGGCGAGCGCGAGGGTGTCAACCAGCGGGCGGCCCAGCATGCGCGCGCTTGGCCAGCCGAACAGCTCCTCGGCCGGCCGGCTCCAGCGCGTGACCGCCCCGTCCCTGTCCGTAAGGACGAAGCGGGCATCCACGAGCTGGCGCAGCAGCTCCTCTACGGCCTCCGCCTGGGCGGTCGTCGACTCGTGCTCGGACACCTCCTATCCCGGTCGGCGCGCGGGATCGCAAGCCCGACCGCGGGACGGCCGCTATGGCCTATTCGTCCAGGGATGCCAGTCAGTCCAGGCCGTGCTCCAGGGCGCCCTTCACGCCGGCGTCCAGGGCGTTCAGGCGGTAGAGCGCGAGCGCCTCGGCCGAGCGGAAGCGCCTGCCCGGGAGGGAGTCCGGCCCGTGGTGGGCCAGGATGCAGTGGGAGAGGGGGTGGAGCTTCGCCTCCGGAAAGCCCTCGAGCCGCCGCGCGCGCTCCGCGACGAGCTGCTGGCCGAGCGTCACGTGGCCCACCAGCGCGCCCGCCTCGCTGAGCGCGATCTCGGCCCCGAGCTCGAACTCGAGCGTCTTCCCGGCGTCGTGCAGGAGCGCGGCGCACAGGAGCAGGTCGGAGTTGAGCCGGGGGTGCAGCGCACAGGTCTCGAAGGCGAGCGTGGCCACGGCCACCGTGTGCTCGAGCAGCCCGCCCAGGTAGGCGTGGTGCCCCGAGCGCGTGCAGGGCGCGCGCCGGAGGTCGGCGCGGAAGGCCTCGTCGCCCAGGAACGAGTCGAGCAGGGCGCGCAGCTCGGGGTCGTACACCTCGCGCGCCAGGTGCTCCAGGAAGCCCTCCAGCTCCTCCATGTCGCGGTATGCGACGGGCAGGAACTCGGCCGGGTCGCTCGCTCCGTCCTGTGTGCGCCTGATCGTCTTCAGCTCCACCTGGAGGGCGTCGCGGAAGCGCTCCACGCGCCCCCTCACGGCCACCAGGTCGCCACGCTCGAACTGCCCGGCCAGGAAGTCGGCGTCGCGGAAGGCGCGGCCGGGGATGGCGCCCGTGCGGTCGCGCAGCTCGACCGCCAGGTAGGGCGAGCCGTTCCTGGCCGTCAGGCGGTCCTTGCGGGTGCACGCGAAGACGCCGTCGACCTCGCCGCCGGCTCTCAGCTCAGCGATCGTCACGGCATCAATCGTGATCGTGGGCTCGGACGTCGGGTACGGTGCGATGGATGAGCGATGTGATCTGGCGGGAGCGCCCCGAGCTGCGTGCACCGGTGATGGTGTGCGCGTTCAAGGGCTGGAACGACGCCGGCGAGGCCGCGTCGGCCGCGCTCTCTTACATCCGCGACTCGTTCGACGCGCGGGACGTCGCCGGCATCGACCCTGAGGACTTCTACGACTTCACGGCCGTGAGGCCGACGGTCAGGCTGGTGGAGGGCAGCACACGCGAGCTCGAGTGGCCGGAGAACTCCTTCTCCGTCGCCCCTGTGCCCGGCGCGGACGGCGACCTGGTGATGCTCCAGGGGGTCGAGCCCTCGCTGCGCTGGCGGCGCTTCACGGAGGACGTCGTCACGACCGCGCGCGACCTGGGCGTGCGCATGGTGATCACGCTCGGCGCCCTGCTCGCGGACGTGCCGCACAGCCGCCCCGTGGCCGTCACCGGGATTGCCTCCGACGACGTGCTCGTCGAGCGGCTCGGCTTCGAGCCGCCGAGCTACGAGGGTCCGACTGGCATCGTCGGCGTGCTCCAGCACGCGTGCGCGGAGGCCGGTCTGCCGGCGGTGAGCCTGTGGGCCTCGGTGCCGCACTACGTGGCGGCCTCGCCGAACCCGAAGGTCGCCCTGGCGCTCGTCAGGGCCTTCGAGGGCACCGCGGGGGTGGCCGTGGACGCCGGCGAGCTCGAGACCGCGGCTGACGACTACGAGCGCCAGGTGAGCGCCGCCGTGGCCAGCGACCCGGAGGTCAAGGCCTTCGTTGAGCGTCTCGAGACCGCGATGGACGAGGTGCAGGCCGAGAACCCGCCGGACGAGGAGCGGCTGCCCTCCGCCGACACCATCGCCAGCGATTTCCAGCGCTTTCTGCGTCAGCGCGGGCCCGAGGACCCTGGACAGTCGTCGTAGTTTGCGCCGCGGCACCAGCGGGCACAAACGAGGCTATGACGATTGGAACGTCGATATTCCTCATCGCGCTCGGCGCGATCCTGAAGTACGCGGTCACGGCCAGCGTGGCCGGTATCAAGATCGAGACCGTGGGGCTCATCCTCATGATCGCCGGCGCGATCGGCCTGGTGATCGGGCTGTTCCTGCTCACGCAGGCGCGCAAAGACCCGGGCGCGTACGACGACCGCCCGGTGGTGCGTTAGCGGCCTGCTACTTCTCTGCCGCCGGGCAGATGATGCGGTAGTCGCAGAAGCGGCAGATCTCGGGGGACGGCGTCGGCTCGAAGCGCTGCTTGAGGATGCCGCCGGCTATCTCGGAGACGGTGGCCCTCACGCGGTCGAGCTCCTCGTCGGAGTGCGCCACGGGCACCTTCTCGCCGGTGAGGACGTAGAAGTAGCTCTGCGCGGAGGTCTCGAGCCCCCAGGACTCGCGCGCGCCCATCTGGTAGACGGACAGCTGGACGTCCTCGCGCAGCTCCTGCTCGGTCTTCGCCCTGCCCGTCTTGTAGTCGATCAGCTCGAAGGAGCCGTCAGGATGCCGGTCCACGCGATCCACGCGCCCGCGCAGTAGGTGCGGGCCGATGCGGAACGCGAACGAGCGCTC
Organism: Thermoleophilaceae bacterium; assembly: GCA_035633575.1. Taxonomy (GTDB): domain Bacteria; phylum Actinomycetota; class Thermoleophilia; order Solirubrobacterales; family Thermoleophilaceae; genus JACVRW01. Next base: position 1,542 of record DASQER010000244.1, on the reverse strand, counting down.
GAACCAGACCGCCTCGGACTCCGAGCGCTGGTCCTCGCGCCAGTAGCTCTCGAGCGCCGCCACCGCGCGCTCGCGGAACTGCTGCTCGTCGTCCGAGTCGCCGAAGCCAGAGCGGCGCCAGGACGCCTCGAACAGCTCCATCAGCGCCGCCAGCGTGCCGCCGCCCTGCGAGTGGAAGCGCTCCAGCACCTGGTGGACCACGATCCCGAAGCGCTGGTGGATCGTCGGCTCCTGCGGGATCCGGAAGACGCGGGCGAACTTGTACTTCAGCGGGCAGATGCGGTACGTGTCGATGTCCGACGCCGACAGCATCAGGCCGCGGCCGCGGCGCGGGATGAAGGGATCCAGCGACGGCTCGGCGCCGTTCTGGGCGCTGGCCGGGCGCTCGGCGGGGTCGCGCTCGGTGTCCCGCAGCCAGCCGTCGAGCGCCGACTGCTCGAGGATCTCGCGTTGCTCCGGGGTGGCGCACTGGACCAGGATCTCGTTCACCGCGGGCAGCGCCGCGTCGAGCGACTGCCCCTCCTTCGCCCGCTCGATCAGGGCCGCGACCTTGATCAGCTCCAGGTAGCGGGACACCGCCTGGTCCACGTCCAGGTAGGTGTCGAGTCGCATCTCGCCGAGCCGGCCGCCCATCCTCGCCACCGTGTCGAGCAGCTCGTCGCGCATGATCCGGAAGGTCGAGTGGAGCCCCTCGGCCGGCCCGAACAGCTCCTCCTCGAAAACCTCCTCCTCCACGCCGACGGCCGCCATGGCCTCCTCGTAGAACGGCGACGGCCGCGGGGTGGTGCCCGGCTGGCCCGCCTCGGCCCAGGCGAGCACGAGCCCCTTGCGCGCGCGTGTCATCGCCAGGTGCAGGAGGCGGCGCATCTCCGCCTCGTGGGCCTCGCGGTCGTGCCGACCGGGCAGGCGCTCCTTCAGGAGCTCGGCGGGCACGCCGTCCGCGTCGGGGCGGAAGGGCCCGGGCATGCGGGCGGCCGACAGCCCGAGCACGAAGACGTGGTCGAACTCGAGGCCCTTCGCGGCCTGCATCGTCATCACCTGCACCGCCGGAGCCGTGGGCGTGCCGGCGGCCTCCTCCTCCCGCAACCCCGACTCGGCCACCGCGGCGAGGTAGTGGGTGAAGTCGCGCGCCGTGGCGTGCGGCTCGCGGCGCATGTAGGCGCTGGCGAGCTCGGACAGCTTGGCGATGTTGCGGAGCCGCTCGACCGTGTCCGCGTGGGTGGCGAACACCTGTTGGCGGCGCAGGCCGATGCGCTCGATCAGGCGCAGCACGAATGCGTCCGGGCGGCGGTCCTCGAACGCGCCCGAGGCCGAGCGGTAGAGGCGCAGGAACGCGCGGGCGCGGTCGCGACCCTCCTCTGAGAGCTGCGGCCCCTCGAGCGCGGCCGCCACGGCCGAGGGCATGTCGAGCTTGCGCCGGCGCGCGAGCTGCGTGAGGCGCGCCACGTCCACGGAGCGCAGCTCGATCGGGGGGCGGCTGAGGGCGCGCACGACCGCGCCCGAGTCGTTCGGGTCGGCGAGCGCGCGCAGCCATGCGAGCAC
>DASQER010000243.1:0-7035 GCA_035633575.1 Thermoleophilaceae bacterium | reverse complement strand
GTAGGTGACCGTCGCCGGCTCGTTCAGCAGGAAGCTGAGCTTGACCCTGCTGCCGGTGCGCTTGGACTTGAAGTCGTCGAGCGGGTCGACCACGGTGTCCGTGCCCACCTGGACGACGCCCTTCATGAAGGCCTCGTGGGGGATGCAGTTGTACTGGTAGCGGCCTGGTGTGTTGAACACCTTCGTGAAGGGCGTCCCCGCGGGGTTCGTGCCCGTCGGGACGGAGTTCCAGGAGTCCGGCTGCCCCTTCTGGCTCGTGCTGGTGTGGCCGGCGACCGTGAAGTTCCAGGTCACCGAGTCGCCGACAGCGATCTGGTGCTGCGCGGGCTTGAACTCGTAGTCCACCACGTCGACCGTCCAGTCGAACGCGGCCGCCGGAGAGGCGAGCGCGAGCGGGGTGAGCAGGGCCAGGGGGATCAGAAGGCGCTGGAATCGCATCTGGCGCGAAGGTTAGACACCGTAGGATCCGGCGCGCGATGGGCTCGCCGGATGTCGTCGACACTCCGCAGGAAGCCGCGGAGCTCCAGCTTCCGCCGCTCGTGGTGCGCGAGCCGCTCGAGGCGTTCCTCGACGCGCACGGCATCGGGCACGGCCGCCTGCAGGCCGAGCGGATCGGCGAGGGGCACTCCAACATCACCTTCCTGGTCCGCCGCGGCGACGCATGCGTGGTGCTGCGCCGCCCGCCGCGCCCGCCGCTGCCGCCCTCGGCTCACGACGTCCTGCGCGAGGCCCGCCTGCTGCGCGCGCTCGAGGGCACGCCGGTGCGCGTGCCGAAGGTGCTCGCGGTCGGGGATGACGAGACGCTGCTCGGCGTCCCGTTCTACGTGATGGAGGAGGTGCACGGAAGCGTGCTCGCGAGCGCGATCCCGCCGGCGCTCGACACGGCCGCCGAGCGCCGCCGCACGGCCGAGGAGCTGGTGGACGCCCTCGTGGAGGTGCACGCCGTGGACTGGCGCGCGTGCGGGCTCGAGGGCTACGGGAAGCGGACGGGCTACCTGGAGCGCCAGCTGCGGCGCTTCACCGGACTCTGGGAGCACAACAAGACGCGCGAGCTGCCCGTCGTGGAGGAGCTCGGCGAGTGGCTCGGCCGCAACATGCCCGAGTCCCCGCAGGCCACGATCGTGCACGGCGACTACAGGCTCGGCAACGTGATGATGGGCGACGAGGCGCCGGCGGAGCTGGTCGCGATCTTCGACTGGGAGCTGTCCACGATCGGCGACCCGCTCGCGGACGTCGGTTATATGACGGTCACCTGGGTCGAGCCGGACGACCCTCAGGACACTATGTTCGCGAACCTGAACGCGGTCACGCGCGCGGAGGACTTCCTCACCCGCGAGGAGATCGTCGCGCGCTACGAGGACAGAAGCGGCCGCTCGATGTCGGCGCTCAACTGGTACCAGGTGCTCGCGCTCTGGAAGGCCGCGGTGTTCATGGAGGGCAACTACAAGCGCTTCCAGGCCGGCAGCTCGGACGACCAGTACCTCGCGCTGTTCGACCGCGGCGTGCCGATGCTCGCGGAGAAGGCGCGGGAGATCGCGCACTCGTGAGGGGACTGCTGGTCGACTTCGGCGGTGTGCTCACCACCAACGTCTTCGACTCGTTTCGCGCCTTCTGCGCGGACGAGGGGCTCGACCCCGAGACGATCAAGCGGCTCTTCCGCGACGACCCGCGCGCCCTCGAGTGCGTGCGCGGCCTCGAGCGCGGCGACCTCTCCGAGGATGACTTCGCGGAGCGCTTCGGAGAGCTGCTCGAGCTCGAGGAGGGCAGCCGCACGGGACTGGTGGACCGCATGTTCGGCCACATCCGCCCGGACGACGAGATGGTCGACGCCCTGCGGCGCGCCCGCGCCCAGGGCATCCGCACCGGGCTGATCTCCAACTCAATGGGCGCGGGGCGCTACGACCGCTCGACCTTCCCCGAGCTGTTCGACGGCGTCGTGATCTCGGGCGACGAGGGCATGCACAAGCCCCAGCGCGAGATCTACGAGCTCGGCTGCGAGCGCGTGGGCCTCGCGCCGGGCGACTGCGTGTTCGTGGACGACCTGCGCGAGAACTGCGAGGGCGCCGAGGCGGTCGGGATGACCGCGGTGCTTCACCGCGGCGCGGAGCGCACGCTGCCGCGGCTCGAGGAGCTGCTCGGCGTGGAGCTGCGGGCCCGCTAAGGGAATCCTGGATCGTGCTGCTCGTCCTCTGGGACATCGACGGGACGCTCGTGCACTCCGCGGGCCACGGCCGCTTCGCCTTCGAGGAGGCGTTCCGCACGGTGGCGGGGCGCGACCCGGAGTGGGTCGACTACGCCGGGCGCACGGACCACCAGATCGCGCTCTCGATGCTGAACGGCTCGCACGAGCAGCTCCCGGACGTGCTCGAGGGGCTCGCCGCGAACCTCGCGGCCCGCAGGGACACGATCGCGGAGGAGGGGCACGTCTACCCGGGCGTGCGCGAGACGCTCGCCGCGCTGCACGAGGCGGACGGCGTGGTGCAGTCGCTCCTGACGGGGAACATCGAGGCCAACGCGGCCGTGAAGGTGGGCGCCTTCGGCCTCGAGCGCTGGCTAGACCTCGAGGCCGGGGCCTACGGCTCGGACCCGCACGAGCGCCGCTCGGACCTCGTGGCGATCGCGCGGGAGCGAGTTGCAACCCGCTACGGCGAGCCGACGGGCGTGGTCCTGGTCGGCGACACGCCGCTCGACGTGCTCGCCGCGCGCGAGGCCGGCGCCCGCGCCGTGGCGGTGGCCACCGGGTTCGCCGATCTCGACGCGCTCCGGGCGTCCGAGCCCGACGCGCTGCTTCAGGACCTGAGCGACACCGAGGCGACGATCCGCGCGATCACTGCCTCCACTTGACGCTGCAGCCGATCGGGTCCGTCTCGGGCCGTGCCACGTCCTCGCCCGCGAGCGCCGAGTCGAGCGCCTCGCGCAGCCAGCTCGCGCGCAGGCTCGGGTCCCGGTGGTCCGGGTCGGGCGCGCCGCGGTAGCGCAGCCGCCCCTCGCCGTCGAGCACGAAGATGTCCGGCGTCGTCTTCGCGCCGTAGGCGCGCGCCGCCTCCTGCGACTCGTCGCGCAGATAGGGCATCGGCCAGTTCTCGCGCGCCACGCGCTCCTTCATCGCCTCGTACGAGTCGCCCGGGTAGCGCTCGCCGTCGTTCGGGTTCACGGCGAGGAAGCGCACGTTCGGGTAGTCGCGCGCGGCGTCCGCGATGCGGTCGTGCCAGGCGAGCGCGTACGGGCAGTGGTTGCAGGTGAAGACGACCACCGCGGGCGCGCCGCCTTCCGGGAGCGAGTGCTCCTGCCCGTCGGTGTCCGGCAGCGTGAAGCCGGGCGCCTGGTCGCCTATGCCGATCAGTGCGAGTCCTTCGCCCGGCGCACCGCGGCGCGCAGGTCATCGGAGTCCGGCAGTGGCGAGAAACGGCCGTCGCGCGTGCGGTAGACGCGGCAGGTGAGCGTGAACGGGTAGCCGTCGCCGGGCGGGGCGATGTCCTCTCCGTCTATGCGGATCGTCGGCGAGCCGGGAAAGCGCACGCGCCGCGCCTGCTCGTCGCTCTCGATCTCGGTCAGCTCCACCGAGGGCTCGACCCCCTCCTCGCGGAGTACCCGCTGCAGCTCGCTCAGCGCCTCGGGGTGAGACGGGCAACCCTCCCACCAGAGGAGCTCAACCGTCATGGACCTCCACGCGCTCGATCTTCGCGTCCTCGACGGGGCGGTCGCCGGGGCCGGTCTCGAGCCCCTGGATCGCGTCCACGGCCTCCATGCCGGAGCTCACGCGGCCGAAGACCGTGTGCTTGCCGTCGAGCCAGGGGGCGGCCTCCGTCGTGACGATGAAGAACTGGCTGCCGTTGGTGTCCGGCCCCCGGTTCGCCATCGCGAGCGCGCCGCGCTCGATCCTGTGGTCGTTGATCTCGTCCTCGAACTCGTAGCCCGGGCCGCCGGTGCCGGTGCCCTGCGGACAGCCGCCCTGGACCATGAAGTCGGGGATCACCCGGTGGAAGATCAGCCCGTCGTAGTAGCCGTCGCGGGACAGCTTCTCGAAGTTCTCGACGGTCTTGGGAGCGTCGTCGAACAGCTCGAGCTCGATCGGCCCGTGGTTCGTGTGCATCGTCGCCCGGCTCATGCTCTCTGCGTAACCTCCAACCGGAGCTCGACTCCCCGGACTCGCTTGCCAGAAACACCGTCCGCGACCTGCTCGGCCCGCTCGGCGGGCACCTCCACGAACGAGAAGCGCTCGAGCACCTTGACGTTGCGGACGTCGTCGTTCTCGAGGTGCGAGTGGTCCACGACCGCGCTGACCACGTCCGCCGGCTCGATCCCGTCGCGCCGGCCGGCCCCCACCAGGAGCTTCGCGTAGGGCACGCCCTCGCGCGGATGCGGCTTCGTGTGCCGCGGCCGGCGCGTCTCGCGCTCGGGCGGCTCGGGCTTCTCGCGCCTGGGGCGCCGCGCGGGGCTGCCGTTCGGGCTCCACTCCTCGATCTCCGTGTTGGCGTGGCGCTCGATCGCCTCGAGCTCACGCCGCTGCTTAGGCGTGATGAGCGTGATCGCACGGCCGCTCTCCCCCGCGCGCCCGGTGCGGCCGATGCGGTGCACGTAGATGTTCGGGGAGTTCGGGATGTCGTAGTTCACGACGTGGCTCACGCCGGTGATGTCGAGTCCTCGCGCCGCCACGTCGGTGGCCACCAGCAGGCGCTCGCGGCCGCCCTTGAACGCGATCATCACGCCGTCGCGCTGGCCCTGGGACATGTCGCCGTGCAGTGCCTTCACGCGCACTCCGGCGTCCCCGAGCCGGCGGGCGAGCCGGTCCACGCCGATCTTGGTGCGCACGAAGACGATCGCCTGCTCGGGACGCTCGTCCTTCAGCACGCGCACGAGGGCCTCGGGCTTCTCGCGGTCCGGGACCTCCACGTAGTAATGCTCGACGGTGTCGATCGTCAGCGTGGCCGCGCGCACCTGGATCTCGATCGGGTCGTGCATGAACGTGTCCGCGAGGCGGCGGATCTCCTGCGGCACGGTCGCGCTGAAGAGCGCGGTCTGGCGGCCCATCGGCGCGCGCTTGAGGATCGACTCCACGTCCTCGAGGAAGCCCAGGTCGAGCATCTCGTCCGCCTCGTCGAGGATCACGTAGCGCACGTTGTCGAGGAACAGGTGGTGGCGGCCGATCATGTCCATCACGCGACCGACAGTGCCGACCACGATCTGCGCGTCCTTCAGGCGGGCGGCCTGGTCGCGGATCGGCGCGCCGCCGAACACGGCCACCACGTTCAGCCCCTTGCGGTCGCCGTAGGCGCGCAGCGCCTGGGTCACCTGGATGCAGAGCTCGCGGGTCGGTGTGAGCACGAGCGCCTGGACGCTCGGGTCGTTCGGGTCGGCGTACTCGACCATCGGCAGCCCGAACGCGGCCGTCTTGCCGGTGCCGGTCTGCGCCTGGCCGATCACGTCCTTGCCCTGGAGAAGCGACGGAATCGCCTGCTCCTGGATCGGCGTGGGGGTCGTGTAGCCCAGGTGGACGATCGCCTCGAGGGTCGATTCGGAGAGGCCGAAGTCGGCAAACGTCGTCATGTGCGGTCCCTGACGCTAGCGGGAGGGATCGAGCAACAGCTTTCCGCTGGTGCGGCGGCCCTGCATGTCCTCGTGGGCGCGGCGCGCCTCGGACAGCGGGTAGGTGGTCCCGACCTGCGGCACGAGCTCGCCGCGCGCGGCGCGCTCGAAGAGGTCCGCCAGCGGCTCCTCCATCATCTCTCGGCGTCCCAGGCAGTGCATCAGCCAGAAGCCGATCACCCCGCGGCTCTTGCGCATCAGGCGCCCGGTCTCGACCGTGTTCTGCTCCCGGCCCGCGATGCCGTAGGCGACGATGCGCCCGAACGGAGCGAGCGCCTCCGCGCACTGCTCGAACACCCGGCCCCCGGACATCTCGAGCACCACGTCGACCGGCCGGCCGTCGTTCGCCTCGATCAGCGCGCCCTTCAGGTCCTCCACGGCTGGATCCACGGCGGCGTCCGCGCCCAGCTCGAGCGTCTTCGCGCGCTTCTCCTCGGTGCTCGCCGTGGCGATCACCCGGCCGGCGCCGAACGGCTTCGCGAGCTGCACGGCCAAGCTGCCGACGCCTCCGGCCCCGGAGACCACCACGGCGGACTCGCCTGACGCCAGCTTCGCGCTCGTCCTGAACAGGTGCCACGCGGTCAGGCCCTGGATCAGCAGCGCGAGCGCCGCGCCCTCGTCGAGCTCGTCGGGAATCGAGAACACGGTGGACTCGTGCGCCACGGCGTACTCGGCGTAGCCGCCCTGCGGCACGAGCGCGATCACGCGCCGCCCGTCCGGCGTGGTGCCCGCCACCTCGCCGCCGAGCACGAGCGGCACCTCGTAGCGCGCGAGGTAGGAGTTCTCGCGCTGGTGGGTGTCCGCGAAGTTGATTCCCGCGCGCGAGACCTCTATCAGCACCTCGCCGTCGCCGGGCGCGGGCTTCGGCAGGTCCACGAGCTGCAGCACGTCCGGCCCGCCGAACTCCTCGATCTGGACAGCGCGCATTGCGCGCGCAAGCCTATGTCGTGAGCGGCGGTTCCAGCGTTTACGGCAGCGGTGAGGGTGGTGGCTTCACAACTCGCCTGGCTCTGCAGCGGCCGCCGGCGGCCTGGGCGTTACGGCAGCGGTGAAGGCGTGGCATTCACAACTCGCCACTCGATCCTTCTCGGCGGGGGTGTGATGCGCCGAGGGTCCCCTACGGGTGCGAACGTGCCGCGCGCCTCGCCGGGCGGGGCGAGTGGCGAGTTGTGCACGGGGGTTCGGCGAGAAAGTCTCGCCAGGCGAGAAGAACTCGCCAAGCCCCACCCCCTCAATGCCCGGGACCACGGCGCGGCGAGCGACCCGGGCCCGTCGGCTAGCCTCCCGGGCCGCTATGTCACTCACCGTCGTCGGATCGATCGCCTTCGACGCGATCAAGACCCCATTCGGAGAGCGCGAGCGCACGCTCGGCGGCTCCGCCGTCCACTTCTCGCTCGCCGCGAGCTTCTTCACCGAGGTGCGGCCGGTCGGCCCGGTGGGCGACGACTT
>DASQER010000242.1:0-6893 GCA_035633575.1 Thermoleophilaceae bacterium | reverse complement strand
GCGTCTGCGGATGCATCCCGGCCAGCTCCGCGGCCACCGAGATCATGTAGACGCCCCGGTCGCGATCTGGGCTGTCCACCATCTGACGCCTCACCTCCTGTGCGAGAGCAGACCCTCGCGCGGGTTGCCGTCGATCACCGTCGCCAGCTCGTCCACGACCTCCGCCTGCTCCTTCGACAGCGAGCGCGGCACGTCGATCTGCAGCCGGTAGTGCATGTCGCCGCGGCCGCGGCCGCCGAGCTTCGGCGGGCCCTCGCCGCGCAGGCGCTGGACCGTGCCGTGCTGGGTGCCCGGGGGCACGCGGATGCGCTTGGTCGCCGTGAGGGTCGGGACCTCGATCGTGGCGCCGCGAATCGCCTCGGGGATCGTGATCGGCACCTCCACCTCGAGGTTGTCGCCCCTGCGCTTGAAGATCGGCGAGTCGGCCACGTGCGTGACGACGTAGAGGTCGCCCGCGGCGCCGCCGCGCGGCCCGGCCTCGCCCTTGCCGGCCAGCCGCACGCGACTGCCCTCGCGCACGCCCGCCGGAATGTTCACGCGGTAGCGCTTCACCTGGCGCGTGCGGCCGCTGCCCTTGCAGGTGGGGCACGGGTCCTTGATCTCGGCGCCCGTGCCGCCGCACTGCGAGCACGGCTGCGAGATCGAGAACAGGCCCTGGGACTCCGCCTCCACGCCGCGGCCCTGGCAGCGCGAGCAGACCGTCGGCTGGGTGCCCGGCTTCGCGCCGGTGCCGTGACAGGTCGTGCAGGGAGCGGACAGCGGCACCGACACCGGCACCTGCGCTCCCTCCATCGCCTGCTCAAAGGAGATGTGGATCTCGGTCTCGAGGTCGCGGCCGCGCGTGGGGCGCTGGGTGCGGCCCGCGCCGCCGCGGCCTCCGGCGCCGGCGCCGAAGAGGTCGGAGATGATGTCCCCGAAGCCGCCGAAGCCGCCGCCCCCGCCGGTGCGGAAGGAGCCGGGGTCGAAGCCGCCGCCGAACATCCCGCCGCCGGAGTCGTAGGCCTTGCGCTTCTCGGGGTCCGACAGGATCGCGTAGGCGCCCTGGACCTCCTTGAAGCGCTCCTCGGCCGCCTTGTCGCCGTGGTTCGTGTCCGGGTGGTACTGGCGGGCGAGCTTGCGGTAGGCCTTCTTGATCTCCTCGTCGGAGGCCTTCTTGTCGACGCCGAGCGTCCTGTACGGGTCCTTCAGCGCCGGCATCAGCCAGAGACCACCACGCGTGCAGGACGCAGGACCGTCCCGCTGGCCCGGTAGCCCTTCTCGACGACGTCCAGCACGACGCCGGGCTCGGCGCCCTCCTCGGAGCGCATCGAGAGCGCCTCGTGCTCGGACGGGTCGAAGCGGTCGCCCGCCGGATCGAACTGCTTGACGCCGTTGCGCTCGAGCACGGCGATCAGCTCCGCGTGCACCAGGCGAACGCCCTCGGCGAGATGCTGCTCCCCCTGCTCGGCGGACGCGAGCGCCCGCTCGAGGTTGTCCACGATCGGCAGCAGCTCGCGGACCAGCCCGCTCTTCGCGCGCTCGCCCGCGGCCGCCGCCTCCCTGGCCGCGCGCTTGCGGTAGTTCTCGAAGTCGGCCTGAGACCGGCGCGCCAGGTCGAGGTACTCGTCCCGCTCGCGCTCGGCGCGCGCGAGCGGGTCCTCCGCCTCGGGCTCGGAGTCGGACTCCGCCTCCTCCTCGTCGCGCGACGTGACCGGCTCGTCCTCGGCAGGCACCGGCGGTGGCGTGGTCTCGAACATGGCTAGGACTTGTCCTCGCCGTCGACCACCTCGGCGTCCACGACCTCCTCCTCGTCGGCGGAGGCGTCCGTCGCGGCGCCCTCGCCCTCGGCAGAGGCGCCGTTGCCCGCGGTCGCCTGCTGCTGCGCGGCCGCGTACATCTGCTCGGACACCTTGTGGAAGGCCTCCTGCAGCGCCTGCGTCTTCTGGCGCAGCAGCTCCACGTCGTCGGACTCGAGGTTCTCACGCACGTCCTTGATCGCGGCCTCGATCTCCTCCTTGGCGGACGAGTCGAGCGAGTCGCCCATCTCGTTCACCTGGCGCTCGGCCTGGTACGCGGCGTTCTCGGCCTCGTTGCGGGCCTCGACGACCTCGCGCTGGCGGCGGTCGTCCTCGGCGTGCGCCTCGGCGTCCTTCACCATGCGCTCGACCTCCTCGTCCGCGAGCCCCGAGCCGGCCTTGATCTCGATCTTCTGCTCCTTGCCGGTGCCGAGGTCCTTGGCGCCGACCGCGAGGATGCCGTTGGCGTCGATGTCGAACGTGACCTCGATCTGCGGCACGCCGCGCATGGCGGGCGGGATCCCGGTGAGCTGGAACTTGCCGAGCGACTTGTTGTAGGCGGCCATCTCGCGCTCGCCCTGGAGCACGTGGATCTCCACGCTCGGCTGGTTGTCCTCGGCCGTCGAGAAGATCTCCGACTTGCGGGTCGGGATCGTGGTGTTGCGCTCGATCAGCCTCGTCATCACGCCGCCCTTGGTCTCGATGCCGAGGGTGAGCGGGGTCACGTCGAGGAGCAGCACGTCCTTCACGTCGCCGGCCAGCACGCCCGCCTGGATGGCGGCGCCCACGGCCACGACCTCGTCCGGGTTCACGCCGCGGTGCGGGTCCTTGCCGGTGAGCTCCTTGACCTTCTCCTGCACGGCCGGCATGCGCGTCATGCCGCCCACGAGGACGACGTGGTCGATGCCGCTGCCGCCCTCGGTGCCCGCGTCCTTGAGCGCCTGCTTGGTCGGCCCGACGACGCGGTCTACGAGGTCCGTGGTCAGCTCGTTCAGCTTCGAGCGCGTGAGCCGCTGGTTGAGGTGCTTCGGGACCGAATCGATTGCTGTGATGAACGGCAGGTTGATCTGCGTCTCCTGTGCGGAGCTGAGCTCGGTCTTGGCCTTCTCGGCCTCCTGGTAGAGGCGCTGGAGGGCCATCTTGTCGGCGGACAGGTCCACGCCCTCGGCCTTCTTGAACTCGGCCACCAGCCAGTCGACGATCGCCTTGTCGAAGTTGTCGCCGCCGAGGTGGTTGTCACCCGCGGTCGACTTCACCTCGAATACGCCGTCGCCGATCTCGAGCACCGACACGTCGAACGTGCCGCCGCCGAGGTCGAACACGAGGATCGTCTCGTCGTCCTCCTTGTCGAGGCCGTAGGCGAGCGACGCGGCGGTCGGCTCGTTGATGATCCGCTTGACGTCGAGGCCGGCGACCTTGCCGGCGTCCTTCGTGGCCTGGCGCTGGTCGTCGTTGAAGTACGCGGGGACCGTGATCACCGCGCTGTCGACCGTGTCGCCGAGGTAGGCCTCCGCGTCCGCCTTGAGCTTCTGGAGGATCATCGCGCTGATCTCGGGCGGGGCGTACTCCTTGCCGCTCGCCTTCACGCGCGCGTCGCCGTTCGGGCCAGCGATGACCTCGAACGGGACGATCTTCTCCTCCTCCTTGACCTCGGCCTCCTTGCGCCCCATGAAGCGCTTGATCGAGAAGACCGTGTTTTCGGGGTTGGTGACCGCCTGCCGCTTGGCCGGGGCGCCCACGAGGCGCTCCCCGCCCTCCGTGAACGCGACCACCGAGGGAGTGGTGCGCGCGCCCTCGGCGTTCTCGATCACGGTGGGCTCGCCGCCCTCGAGGACGGCCATGCACGAGTTGGTCGTGCCCAGATCGATGCCAATCGTCTTGCCCATCCGCTGTTGCTCCTTATCGCTTACTGGTTCGCTCGGACAAAATCTAAGCCTAAGTATGGCAGATCGTCTGCGCCGCTCTTGGCGCGCCGCCCGAGGTCGGCGCACTCACTAGGATGCCGCCGCTCATGGCCCGTCGCCTTCTGATCCTCATTGCAGTCGTTGCTCTCCTGGGCCTTGCGGCCTGCGGGGACGACGAGGGGAGCGGCTCTGGACAGGCGCAGCAACAGCAGAGCGGCGAGAAGACCACGACCGAGGCCGACCTCACCGACACGAGCACCAAGCCGGCGATCCCCAAGCCCACCGGCGAGCCGCCGCGCAAGCTCGTCGCGGAGGACATCGTCAAGGGCAAGGGCCCGGCGGCCAGGCCCGGCGACACCGTGGAGGTCAACTACGTCGGTATGAACTTCTCGAACGGCCAGGAGTTCGACTCCTCGTGGGACTCCGGCGCGACGTTCCCGATCCAGCTCGGCGCGGGCAGCGTGATCGAGGGCTGGGACAAGGGCCTCGTGGGCATCAGGGCGGGCGGGCGGCGCAAGCTCACGATCCCGCCCGAGATGGGCTACGGGGCCGAGGGCTACCCGCCCGACATTCCGCCGAACGAGACGCTCGTGCTCGTGGTCGACGCGGTGTCGATCAACTAACGCCATCGCTGCGCCGCGGGCACCGCCCGCGGCTTGCGCCCTACCCCTCCGGCAGCGGGCGCGGCGGGCGGAAGCGCGGCACGATCTCGACCGCGACGATCGCCGCCATGATCAGCCCGGCGCCGAGCCAGCCGGTGGCTGTCAGGCGCTCGTCGTTCAGCAGCCAGCCGAACAGTCCGGCGAAGGCCGGCTCGGAGGCCAGGATCAGCGCGGTGCGAGCCGGCGGCGCATGCTTCTGGGCGAACGACTGGACGAAGAAGCCGAGCGCGCTCGCGATCAGCGAGGTGACGATCAGCGCCGACCACACGGTGGTCCCCTCGGGCGGCTCGAGCTGCCCGGCCGCGGCACCGATCGCGAGCGACACGAGGCCCACCACGCCGAGCTGCACCGCGAGCAGCGCACCGACGTCGAAGCGCCTGACCGCGCTCGCGGTGGCGAGGATGTGCGCGGCGAGCGAGATGGCGCAGAGGAAGACCAGGCCGTCGCCGCGCAGGTCGAACTCGCCCCCGGCGCCGGAGAGCAGCCACACGCCGATCATCGCCACGCCCGCCGCGATCCACGCGACAGCCGGTATGCGCTGGCGCAGGAACACCGCCCCCAGCACCGGGGTGAGCACCACGAACAGGCCGGTGATGAACCCGGCGTTCGATGCGCTCGTCTCCTCCAGGCCGAGCGTCTGGAAGATGTAGCCGCCGGTGAGGAACACGCCCATCACGAGCCCGGCGCGCCAGCCGTCGGCGGGAAGGGCCCGGAGCTGCCGGCGGAAGATCACCGCCACGATCAGCGACGCCGGGATGAAGCGGTACGCGAGGAACGCCATCGTCGGCAGCTCCTGGATGGCGTCCTGCACCATCACGAAGGTCAGGCCCCAGACCGAGGCGATCGCGATCAACGCCAGCTCGGAGAGCCGGCGCAGGGTCGTCTCGCTCATTCGCGCGCCAACCGCCTGCGCCCCTCCGGGCACATGCGCCTGAGCGGGCAGGTCTCGCAGTCCGGGTTGCGCGCGCTGCAGGTCCTGCGCCCGTGGCGGATCAGCAGCACGTGCAGCTCGTACGCGTCCTCCGGATCCACGAGCCGGAGCATCACGTCGTGCGCCTGCTCCAGGCTCGTCCTCTCCGGCCAGAGCCCGAGCCGGGTGCCGACGCGGTACACGTGGGTGTCGACCGGCACGTCGGGCCGCCCGTAGGAGAAGAGCAGGACGCAGGCCGCCGTCTTGCGCCCCACGCCGGGCAGCTTGCACAGGTAGTCGCGCGCCTCGCCGAGCGGCGCCTCCTCGAGCCAGGCCAAGTTGTCGTCGCCGACGGCGTCGAGGATCTGCTTGATCCGCACGGCCTTCGTCGGAGCGAGCCCGCCCGGGCGGATCGCGTCCTCCACCTCCTCGACCGAGGCCTCACGCACCTCGGCCCACGAGGAGAAGCGCTCGCGCAGGCGGCCGTAGGCGACGTCGCGGTTTCGGTCGTTCGTGTTCTGCGAGAGCACCGTGAGGATCAGCTCGTCGACCGGCGCGCGGTGGGGGCGCGGCACGGGACGGCCGTACTCCCTGCGGAGCCGGTCTCGGATCGCGCGGACCTTGCGACGGTCGGCCATGACTCGGTGATGGTATGAACCGCGCCGTGGAGATCGCAGAACGCATCGCCGAAGTCGCAGGGCTCGACGTCCACTACCGCCAGGCGGGCGACGCCCCGATCCTCTACCTGCACGGCGTGCCGACCAACTCGTACGACTGGATCCCGTTCCTCGAGCGCTTCGGCGGGACCGCACCCGACCTGCCCGGATTCGGCAGCTCGGCGAAGCCCGGCGACTTCGACTACTCGATCGAGGGCTACGACCGCTTCCTCGAGGCGTTCGTGGACCACGCCGGGCTGGAGCGGTTCACGCTCGTGATGCACCACTGGGGCGGCGTGGGCCTCGCGTTCGCGCAGCGCTTCCCGGAACGCATCGAGCGGATCGTGATGTTCTCGATCGTGCCGTTCGTCTCGGGCTACCGCTGGCACCGGATCGCGCGCGGGTGGCGCACGCCGCTGCTCGGCGAGATGCTGATGGGCTTCACCACGCGCTGGGGCCTCCGGCGCGAGATGCCCCGTGAGCTCGCCGACTCGGCTTGGGAGGCCTTCGACCACGGCACCCAGCGCGCCATCCTCAGGCTCTACCGCTCCTCGCCCCCGGAGGTGCTGGCGCGCGCCGGCGAGCGGCTAGGCGAGCTGCGCGCCCCGGCGCTCCTGCTGTGGGCGAAGGACGACCCCTACATCCCGGCGAAGTTCGGCCAGGCGCACGCCGACGCGCTCGGCGGGGACACAACCCTCGAGCTGGTCGAGGGCGGTCACTGGACCTGCCACGCGCGCCCCGAGCTGATCGATCGGGTCGGCGAGTTCCTCGGGTCTTAAAGAGTTCCTGAGGGCGGTATAGGTCTGGCATAGCCCGCCGACTCAAACGTCGTTCCGCCCTCCGCTCCGGTGCAGCGCGACACCGCCCCGAAGGCGGCGTTGGGCTCGGCCGCCTAAGCGGCCGCCGCTGAAGCTCCCTCCCGGCCGCTCGCGGTCGGCTAGCCTGTCCTCCTTGTTGCGCGACGCGCCGTCCGCCGTCACGGCGCC
>DASQER010000241.1:0-2618 GCA_035633575.1 Thermoleophilaceae bacterium | reverse complement strand
CGCCGCACGCGCGCGTGATCTGCCCCGACCTGCGCGGGTTCGGCTGGACCGACGTGCCGGGGGGCGGCTACGAAAAGGACCAGCTCGCGCGCGACGTGCTCGCCCTGCTCGATGCGCTTGGGCTCGAGCGCGTGACCTTCGCCGGCCACGACTGGGGCGGCTACATCGGCTTCATCCTCGCGCTCGAGCACCCGGAGCGGATCGAGCGCCTGCTCGCGCTGAACGTCCTCCCGCCGTGGCCGTCGCGCGACGCCCGCACCGCGCTGGACGCGTGGCGGCTCGCCTACATGCCCGTGCTCGCCACGCCCGGTCTGGGGCGTGGCCCTGCCGGACGCGGCTTCGCCGCAAAGGGCCTTCGCGACGCCGGCCTCGCCCCGGCGGACGTCGATGCCTTCGTCAGCCGGCTCGAGGGCGACCGCGGACTCGCCACCGAGCGCCTGTACCGGAGCTTCCTGCTGCGGGAGCTGCCCGCTCTCGCCAGAGGCCGTTACTCGGCCGCCGACCTGCGCGTGCCGACCCACATGCTCTTCGGCGCCCGTGATGTCGTTCTCACGACGCGCGCCGCGAAGGACGGCGCCGCGCAGGCGGACGCCGTCGAGCTCGAGCTGGTCGCCGACGCGGGGCACTTCATCGTCGACGAGAAGCCCGAGCTCGTGGCCGACCGCATCCTGCGCCTGCTCTGAAGCCATCGGCGCGTCGCGGGCACCGCCCGCGGCTTGCGCACTACGCCCGCCGGCTGCAGCGCACTTGGTAGATCGAGGTGAACCCGCTCTCGAAGCCGCGCCGCGCCGCGCGCAGGTAGAGGCGCCAGACGCGGATTCGCTCCGGCCCGGCGAGCCGGATCGCCTCTTCGAGGTTCTCGTCGAGTCGCGCCGCCCAGTGGCGCAGCGTCTCGGCGTAGTCGCCGCGCAGGCCCTCCACGTGCTCGGCCTCGAGGCCGGCGCGCTCGAGCGCGAGCTGGATGCGCGAGAGATGCAGCGGCGCGGCGTCCGGGAACACGTAGCGTTCCGAGAACGGCCCGGCCTCCGGGTCGCCGACCCGCAGGCGTGCGATCCCGTGGTTGAGCACGAGTCCGCCCGGCTTCACGAGCCGCGCGACCTGTTGCGCGTAGACGTCGATCTGGTTCGACCCCACGTGCTCGACCATGCCGATGCTCGCCACCGCGTCGAAGGGCTCGCCGCCGAGGCCGCGGTAGTCCATCACGCGAATGTCCACGCGGTCGGCGAGGCCGCGCTCGGCAGCGCGCCTGCGGGCGAGCGCTGCCTGCGGCTCGGAGAGCGTGATGCCCACCACGTGCACGCCGTGATTGGCCGCCGCGTGGATCGCGAAGCTGCCCCAGCCGCAGCCGATGTCGAGCACGCGCTCTCCGGGGCTCAGTGCGAGCTTGCGGCAGACCAGCTCGAGCTTCGCCTCCTGCGCCTCCTCGAGCGTCGACGCCCCCTGTGAGAACAGCGCGCAGCTGTAGGTCATCGAGTCGCCCAGGAAGAGCGCGAAGAAGTCGTTGGAGAGGTCGTAGTGGTGGCGCACCGAGCGGGCGTCGCGCTCGGGACTGTGGCGGCGGCCACGGGGACGCAGCTCCGCCTTCGGCACCGCCGGCGGGCGCACGATCCCGCACGCCCGCGCGGCCGCCACGGCCAGCCGCGCGTGGGTGCGCCGATCGACCTGGGGCGGCTGCCAGCCGTCGAGCAGCTCGAGCACCGCGTCGAGGTCGTCGACGGCGAGCGTGCCCGACACGTACGCACGCCCGAGCCCGAGCTGCCCGGGCGCCCGCAGCGCATGAGCGAGCGCCTGCGGCGAGCGCACGCTGAACGTCGGCCCGCCGCCGTTCGTGGACGCGAGCCGCCGGCCGTCCCAGAGCTCCACCGCAAACGGTCGCGATGGAATGGCGCGCTCGAGTTCGTCGAGGAGCGGCTGGGTGCGCGAGAGCATGGTGCGGGCCGGACGCTACCTTGGCCGCATGCAGAGCATCTATCCGGTTCTCAAGTACGACGACCCGCACGCCGCGATCGATTTCCTAGAGCGGGCTTTCGGCTTCGAGCGTCACGCGGTGTACGACGGCGAGAACGGCGGCGTGGGGCATGCGGAGCTCCGGTTCGGAGACCGGCTCGCGCGAGTACACCGCCCGCGATCCCGAGGGCAACCTCTGGTCGTTCGGGACCTACCGCCGTGGGGACGGAGTCAACCGCCAGCTAAGCAGCGGCGGCTAGAACACGAACGCGATAAGCAGGACGATCACCAGGATCAGCAGGATCGTTCCAACACCGATATGCACGGGGCTCCTCCCCTTCGTAGCCGGACTGTCACACGGATAGTTCCCCGTTCCGGGATTCTCACTCGTAGAAGTTGCGTCCCCAGCGGTGCCCCTGGAGCGCCTCGAGCTGCTCCTGGGGGAGCCCGTGCCCGTCCGCGACGGCCACGTTGCGCTCCACATTGCGAACGGAGCGCATGCCGGGGATCACTGACGCCTAAGCTGCGCGGCGGTGCGCAGGCGACTAGGTGAACTGGGCTACGCCGTCGGCCGCTTCCCCACGGGCGAGCTGAACTCCCTGGTCGACGTGCCGGGCGTGCTCGTGGGCCACCGGACGCTGGTCGAGGGCGACCGGCTGCGCACGGGGGTC
>DASQER010000240.1:0-7821 GCA_035633575.1 Thermoleophilaceae bacterium | reverse complement strand
CGAGGCCGCGCGGGAGGCGACGGCTCAGGGCGTTCACCGGGCCGGACGCCGCCACCGCGACGAAGGCCGCGAGCACTATCCAGCCGATTGGCTGGCGCAGCTGGTAGACGAGGTAGAGCGCGAGCGCGCTCAGCACGACCGTGATGACCACCCGCAGGACGGCGCGGACGCTCGGGCCGTCGCGGGAGGCGGATGTGACGCTCACGGACACGGCCTGGTGAGCACGGTGCCCCACTCTCCCCAACGCCCCGGACATGAGACACTGGCCCCGTGGGAACTCGAGAGATCGCGGCGCTCGTTCTTGCCGCCCTCGGAGTGGCGTTCGCCGTCCTCAACTTCGACGAGGTGAAGGTCAACTGGGTGCTCGGCAACTGGAGGACCCCGCTGATCGTGGTGATCGCACTCTCGATGGTGATCGGGGCGGCACTCGGCTTCCTCGTCTCGCGCCGGCGCGACTGATCAGCCGAGGGACAGGCCTGCCGCCAGCGCGAAGCCGAGCGTGGTCACGAGCCCGGTCTTGCGCCCGCCCTGCTCGGTGGCCTCCGGGATCATCGAGTCCACCAGCATCACCAGCAGCGCGCCGGCCGCGAAGCCGTTGATGCCCGCCCGAAGCTCTCCCGACGCGCTGTCCGCCACGGCAAACCCGAGCCCCGCGCTGAGCGCGCAGGCCAGCGCCACGCCGAGCCAGAGCAAGAGCACGCGCTCACGGCTCCAGCCGCTCGCGCGCAGGCCGGTCGCGCCACCGATCGCCTCCGGAAGGTTCGACACGTAGATCGCCGCGAGCAGGCCGACGCTCACCGCGCCGCCGCCGGCGATGCCGATCCCGAGCACGAGCTGCTCGGGGATCCCGTCGAGGAACGCGCCGAGCGCGAGCGCGGCGCCGCCGCCCATCGAGGCCACCCTTCCGGCGGCCGCGTAGTAGCTGAGCGCGCCCACGGCGAGCCCGAGGGCCACGGCGCCCGCCCCGCCGACGCGGATGCCCTCCTCGGCGAGCTCGAAGCTCACGGCGCTGATCAGGGCGCCGGCGCCGAAGCCGAGCACCAGCCCCACCGCCCGCTCCGGCCACGGCCGCGCGAGCCCGATGAGCGCTCCGAGGACGAGCGACGACGCCGCGAGCGCGCCCCAGCCGAGGGCGCCCGCCACCGGCTACTCGCCGCCCCGCACGCGGTTAGCGAGGTAGCGCGCCCAGATCACGGCCATGTCCGCCAGCGCGCTCCAGAGATGGCCGAGCGGGCCGGTCACGATCCAGGCCTGGAGTCTCTCGCCGGCGTCGCGCCGCATCCTCCACAGCTTAAGAGCGGTCTACCGAATCGCTCTTCCCTTCGAGGTCGAGCCCAGGCTAACGCCGCTACAGTCACCGGTCCATGCCGGCAGCCGTCAAGACGAGGACCACGGAGCTCCCCGAGTCGCGCGTGCGCGTGGAGGTCGAGGTGCCCACGGAGGCGCTCGAGCGCGAGCTCAAGACCGCCGCCTCCCAGCTCGGCCGCGAGATACGCGTACCGGGCTTCCGCAGCGGCAAGGTGCCGCCCGAGGTGGTGCTCCAGCAGGTCGGGCGCGAGGCCGTGCTGGACGAGGCCGTGCGGCGCGGGCTGCCGGGCTGGTACGAGGAGGCCCTCGCGGACGCGGGGATCCAGACGGTGGGCGACCCGCAGGTGGACCTCTCCGACCTGCCCGAGAAGGGAGCGCCGCTCGCCTTCACGATCGAGGTGGGGGTCCTCCCGCCGGCCCAGCTCGGCGACTACAAGGGCGTCGAGGTCGGGCGCCGCGAGCCCCGCGTCGACGACCAGGAGGTCCAGGTGGAGCTCGAGCGGCTGCGCGAGTCGCTCGCCTCGCTCGAGACCGTCGAGCGCGAGGCCGGCGAGGCCGACTTCGTCGTCATGGACTACGTCGGCTCGATCGACGGCACGCCGTTCGAGGGGGGCGAGGGCCGCGGCCAGGTCGTGGAGCTCGGCTCCGGGCGGCTGATCCCCGGCTTCGAGGAGCAGCTCGCGGGCGCCTCGGCCGGCGACGAGCGCACCGTGGAGCTCACCTTCCCCGACGACTACCCGGCCGAGGAGCTCGCCGGCAAGGACGCGTCCTTCGCCGTGCAGGTGAAGGAGGTCAAGGAGAAGCGGCTGCCCGAGCTGGACGACGACTTCGCCGTCGAGGCCGGCGGATACGACTCGCTCGACGAGCTGCGCTCCGAGATCGGCGCGCGCATCGCCCAGGCCGAGGAGCGCGCGATCGAGGCGGAGTTCCGCGAGACGGCCGTGGACGCCGTGGTGGACCAGGCCAAGATCGAGGTGCCGCACGAGCTGGTGCACGCGAAGGCGCACGAGATGTGGCACCGCACGGCGCGGGGCCTGGCCGCGCAGGGCGTGAATCCGGAGCAATACCTGGCGATGACCGGCAAAACCGAGGAGGAGCTGGTCGTCGAGTCGGAGTCCGATGCCGAGACCGCGCTGAAGCGGGAGGCGGTGCTCGCCGCGATCGTGGAGGCGGAGGGCATCGAGGTTTCCGACGAGGAGATCGAGCAGGCGCTGCGCTCCTCCGCGCCTCCCGACGCGAGCGACAAGCAGCTCAAACGCGCCCTGAAGCGCGCGCGCTCCCAGGGCGCCGACGAGGCGCTCCGCGAGGACATCGCCATGCGCAAGGCCGTGGACCTCGTCGTGGAGAACGCCAAGCCGATCGCCGCCGATACCGCGGCGGCCCGCGACAAGCTCTGGACGCCCGAGAAGGACGCCGAGGGGAAGGGCTCGGGGCAGATCTGGACGCCCGGCTCCTGAGGGGGCAGGGCTCGCTCAAACCCGGTCGCTAGAGTCCCGGCCCTTATGAGTCCACTCGTTCCCATGGTGGTCGAGCAGACGTCTCGCGGCGAGCGCGCCTTCGATATCTACTCGCGCCTGCTCAACGAGCGGATCGTCTTCCTCGGCACACCGGTCACCGATGACATCGCCAACCTGATCGTGGCCCAGCTCCTCCACCTCGAGTCGGAGGACCCGGACAAGGACATCTCCCTGTACATCAACACGCCCGGCGGGTCGGTGTACTCGGGCCTCGCGATCTACGACACGATGCAGTTCATCAAGCCCGACGTGCAGACCATCTGCGTCGGGATCGCGATGTCGATGGGCGCGCTGCTGCTCGGAGGCGGGGCCCCGGGCAAGCGCATGTCGCTGCCCAACTCGAAGATCCTCATCCACCAGGTGAGCTCGGCCTTCCAGGGCCAGGCCACGGACATCGAGATCCACGCCAAGGAGATCATCGACGTGCGCCGCCGCCTGGACGAGATCCTCGCCAAGCACACCGGGCAGGACCTGGAGAAGGTCGCGCGCGACACCGAGCGCGACTACTTCATGAGCGCCGACGAGGCCGTGGAGTACAACCTCATCGACCGCGTGATCGACAAGCACTAGCGCACACCCGCGGGCGGCGTTAGGCTCGCGGCCACGATGGCCCGCAGGCTCCCCGTCCTGCTGCTGTTAGTCCTGCTGGCCCTCCCGGCCGCGGCCGAGGCCGCGTCCAAGCGGGTGACCGTTCCCGTGCCGGCCAACGGCGATGTCGCGTTTACGCAGTACCGCGTGACCACCAAGTCGCCGGGCAAGGCGGTGATCACCAACTCGCGCCGCCTCGGCGACCTGCGCATCGACGTCGCCGGACGCCGCATCGGCACCCGCAAGTACGAGGTGACCGTCTTCGCCCTGAACCCGACGGGTGGGGCCAGCGCCGCGCAGGAGCAGCGTCCTGTGATCCTGCTCAACGCGTCCGCCGGCGACATCGCGGCCCGCAAGACGGGCTCCGCCGACAACCTCCTCAGCCAGCCGCCCGCGGCGAAGGAATCGACGGCCGTCGACCGCCTCTGCCAGCGGCCGCGGACTCGAAGGCGGACGCACTTCTCGAGTACGCGCTTCCTCTCGAGGCGCGCCAGCCCGATACGCAACTTCAGGTTCCAGGCCGTGGCCTGCCAGGATCGCCCGCCGGATGAGACGATCGCGGGTCGAGCGACGCTCGCGGCGCTCGGCGCCGACCCGCCCACGTGCATGGGGAGCGCGCGGCGCTACCTCGACCTCACGAACGAGATCGACGCCCGGCTGATCTGCTCCGGGCCGACCCGGGCGATCGGCCTCCTGGCCTCCCCTGGCAACAACGGCCTCAACTGCGTGGGCCCGCCGGGGTCGGCCTGTACCTGCGGGCCGGCCTGCGCTCCATTCCCGCCCGAGTCGGGCTGCTTCGTCGACAACGACGGGTTCGCGATGAACACGCGGCTGGACTTCCGCGTTTCGTGGGAGGGCCCGATCCAGCCGCAGGAGATCACCGCCATATCGGTCCCGCAGGGCTCGCCGGCGGTCAACCACCAGTTCGCGTATCTCCGCTACATTCTCGACCCGCCGTGATCCAGGCTCGTTGATCCGTCGAGAAGGGACTTTGCCCCTCGCCCCGTATCTTGAGGTGCGCTACCCTCGCGCCGAGGGAGAAGAACGTGGCCAGGCCAACGGACTCGAACGAACAGCTCCTCTGCAGCTTCTGCGGCAAGTCCCAGCGACAGGTCAAGAAGCTGATCGCCGGGCCGGGCGTCTACATCTGCGACGAGTGCATCGATCTTTGCAACGAGATCATCGATGAGGAGCTGACGGGCGCTCCCACCTTCGACCTCGAGAACCTCCCGAAGCCCAAGGAGATCTACTCGGTCCTGCAGGAGTACGTGGTGGGGCAGGAGCCGGCGAAGCGCACGCTGTCGGTGGCGGTCTACAACCACTACAAGCGCGTGCAGATGATGCAGTCGGACGCGGAGCAGGACCTCGAGCTGCAGAAGTCCAACATCCTGCTGCTGGGTCCCACGGGCTGCGGCAAGACGCTCCTGGCCCAGACGCTCGCCAAGATCCTGAACGTGCCGTTCGCGATCGCGGACGCCACGGCGCTCACCGAGGCCGGCTACGTGGGCGAGGACGTCGAGAACATCCTCCTCAAGCTGATCCAGGCCGCCGACTTCGACGTGAAGAAGGCGGAGACCGGGATCATCTACATCGACGAGGTCGACAAGATCGCGCGCAAGGCGGACAACCCGTCGATCACGCGCGACGTGTCGGGCGAGGGCGTCCAGCAGGCCCTGCTCAAGATCCTCGAGGGCACGGTGGCCTCCGTGCCGCCGCAGGGCGGGCGCAAGCACCCGCACCAGGAGTTCCTCACCATCGACACGACGAACGTCCTGTTCATCTGCGGCGGGGCGTTCGCGGACCTCGACAAGGTCGTCGAGCGGCGGATCGGCCACAAGGGGGTCGGCTTCGGCGCCACGGTGTCCTCGAAGCACAACAAGGACACCGGCGACCTCTTCCTGAAGGCGCTGCCCGAGGACCTGGTGGAGTACGGGCTGATCCCCGAGTTCATCGGCCGGCTGCCGGTCGCCTCGGTGATCCACCAGCTCACGCGCGACGACCTCGTCACGATCCTCACCGAGCCGCGCAACGCGCTCGTCAAGCAGTTCCAGCGCTTCTTCCAGTTCGACGGGATCGAGCTGGTCTTCGCCGAGGACTCCCTCCAGGCGATCGCCGACAAGGCGCTCGAAAGGGAGACCGGCGCCCGCGGCCTGCGCTCGATCCTCGAGGAGACCCTCCTCGACGTCCAGTTCGAGCTCCCCTCACGGCGCGACGTGAAGAAGTGCGTCGTCACCAAGGACACGATCGAGAAGCAGCTGAAGCCGACGCTCGTGACCGAGGCCGCGCCCGAGGAAGACACCGAGCAGCACGCCGAGTCCGCCTAGGATCGCCGCGTGAAGCGGCTCGCCGAGGGCGTCTGGCAGCTCCGCGGCTTTCCGCCGGACGCCATCAACGTCTATCTCGTCGAGGACGTGCTCATCGACGCCGCTACGCGGCGGGCGGGGAAGCGGATCCTCAAGCAGCTCGAGGGGCACGACGTGACGGCGCACGCCCTCACCCACGCGCACTCCGACCACCAGGGCGCCTCCGACGAGGTCTGCGGGAAGCTCGGCATCCCGTATTGAGGGCGACGAGGTGGCCGGCTTCAGGGTGATCGACGTGCCCGGCCACTCGTCCGGGCACGTGGCGTACTGGCGCGAGTCGGACGGCGTGCTGATCCTGGGCGACGTCCTGAACGGCATCAACGTGCTCACGGGCCTGCGCGGGCTGCACCAGCCGCCGGACTTCTTCACCCCGGATCCCGCCGAGAGAGCTCGAGCCGAGGCTGATGCTCTTCGGCCACGGCCCGCCGCGCCGTGACACGCGCGAGTTCGTGGACTTCGTGAATGGGCTGCCCGCGTGATCGAGGTGAGCTCGTCGGCAACGCTCTCGGCTCCAGCCGAGCTCGTGGCGCGCGAGCTCGGCTGAGCGGGCCGGGCTGCCAGACTTGCGGGCCCGATGGCCGAGGACCGCCTGAAGACGCTCGAGCAGCGCACCCGCTACGAGCCCGCCGACGTGGAGGGCCGCGTGTTCGCGCGCTGGGAGCGGTCCGGCATCTTCCATCCGGAGCCCGAGGGCACGCCCGACGAGAACTTCTCGATTGCGGTGCCGCCGCCGAACGTGACGGGCAACCTGCACATGGGGCACGCGCTGAACGCGTCGATCCAGGACCTCTGCATCCGGGTGGCGCGCATGCGGGGGCGGCGCGCGAAGTGGATCTACGGCAAGGACCATGCCGGGATCGCCACCCAGCGCGTGGTCGAGAAGCAGCTCGAGGCCGAGGGCAGCTCGCGCGAGGAGATCGGGCGCGAGGCCTTCGTCGAGCGCGTCTGGGAGTGGGTCCAGGAGTACGGCGACAACATCACGCGCCAGTTCCGCGAGCTGGGCGCCTCGCTCGACTACGAGGACGAGCGCTTCACGATGGACGACGACTACGTGCTCGCGGTCACCCGCGTGTTCGTGCACCTGTACGAGAAGGGGCTCGTCTACCGCGACAACTACATGGTCAACTGGGACCCGGGCCTGCGCACGGCGATCTCCGACCTGGAGGTCGAGCAGCGCACGGTCGAGGACACGCTCTACATGGTCGACTACCCGCTCGAGTCGGGGTCCGGCTCGGTCACGGTGGCGACGGTGCGGCCGGAGACGATGCTGGCCGACACCGCGATCGCGGTGAACCCAGCCGACGAGCGCTACTCGCGGCTCGTGGGGGAGACGGCGACCCTGCCACTGGTCGGCCGCCGGCTGCCGATCATCGCGGACGACTACGTGGACCCGGAGTTCGGCACCGGCGCGCTCAAGATCACGCCCGGGCACGACCCCAGCGACTTCGAGATCGGCCGCAACCACGGGCTCGAGGAGATCACCGTGATCGGGGAGGACGGCCTCATCACCGACGCCGCCCCGGAGCGCTTCCGCGGCATGGAGACGGAGGAGGCGCGCGACGCGGTGGTGGCCGCGCTGCGCGAGGAGGGGCTCGTTTCGGGCACGCAGCCGTACGTGCACGACGTGCCGCACTCGCACCGCTCCGGCCGGCGCGTCGAGCCGCTCATCTCCCTGCAGTGGTTCTGCGACATGGACAAGCTGGCGCAGCCGGCGATCGAGGTGGTGCGGGACGGGACCGTCTCCTTCCACCCCGAGAAGCCCTGGACCGGCGTCTACCTGAACTGGCTCGAGAACATCCGGCCCTGGTGCATCTCGCGCCAGCTCTGGTGGGGCCACCAGCTCCCCGTCTGGTACCGCGGCGAGGAGACCTACGTGGGCGAGAGCGCCCCGGACGGCGAGGGCTGGGAGCGCGACCCGGACGTGCTCGACACATGGTTCTCCTCGGCGCTGTGGCCGTTCGCCACGCTGGGCTGGCCGGACGAGACCCCGCAGCTGCGCGCCTTCTACCCGACCGACGTGCTCTCCACGGCACGCGACATCATCT
>DASQER010000239.1:0-3621 GCA_035633575.1 Thermoleophilaceae bacterium | reverse complement strand
CACCCGTCCGGCCGCCGGGCCGCCGTGGCGGTCGCGGGCGCGGGCGGCACGCGCGTGCTCGGCGTCCCGCTGGGCGGCGGCAGGCCGCGCCAGCTGTTCCAGGGCGACGTGGACGGCCTCGCCTGGTCCCGCGACGGCCGCCGGCTGCTGCTCGCCTGGCGCGACGCCGACCAGTGGCTGCTGCTCGGCCCTGGCGGCCGCGTGCGCGCGCTGCACGGCGTGAGCGCGGAGCTCGGCGCCGCCGGCGGCTTCCCCCGCCTGGCCGGCTGGTGCTGCTCGGGCTAGCCGGGTCGCAGGTACGCGAACGCCGCGATCAGCACGGCGATGAAGATCCCGATCGCCAGGACCGGCGCCGAGTCAGACAGCAGAGACCCGGCCACCAGGGCGGCCCCCGCCCCAAGGGCGACCAGGCTCCCAAGGGGGTGCTTCCGGAGTTTGCGTTGGCATGCGTGTCCAATCCCGGAAGGACCCTCTGTTAGTGCGGGGCTAGGCCATGGCCGGCACGGCGTCCGAGGCGATGGCTTCGATCTCCTCGGAGGCGCGCTCGAACTCCTCGTCGGAGAGCACGGGGGTGCCCTCGAACGGGAGCTCGCGGTACAGCTCGAGCCACGAGCGGCAGCCGTGGTACTCCGGCCGCACCTTCACGGTCACGGGCCGCGGGATGCGGTAGGTGCGCAGCAGCATCACGTGTAGCGGGTGGCGCCGCTTCCAGTGCAGGCGCTTCTCCGCGTAGTCCGTGGTCCAGATGTAGTACGGCGACAGCGCGTCGATGGCGCGCGGGTCCGTGATCAAGTAGCTGGCCGACACCTCCGCCCACGCGCGGATGCGCACCCGCTCGGGCTGCGGGATGCCGCCGTCCTGGACGAGCGCCCGCGCGGGCGGCTCGTCCTCAGGCCAGACGCCCTCCTCGAGCGCGCGGGCGAGCTCCGGCAGGTGCGACTGGCGGATCAGGTCGTTCCGCTGGTGGTCGAACGTGGGGTACAGGAAGAAGCGGTCGTGCTCGATCTCGAAGTGCTTGTTCTCCTCGCGGATTCCGCCCTTGCGCAGGGTGAGGAGCTGCTCGCCCTCGGCGAGCGCACGCACGGTGACGGCCCATTCCTTGAATGCAACTGGCATAGACGAGAGAAACCTCCAAAACGCCGCGTCAAGGCATCTGGCTACAACGTGGGGCGGGACGCGGGCGGCACATTGTTGCGAACGAGCGCCCGGGTTTCAAGGGGAATTTGCTCCTCGGCTACTCCAATGCCCGGATCACGGCCGCGAAGTCGTCCTCCGCGTGGCCGTCGGACGCCGCCTGCGCGTAGAGCGGCTCCACGAGCGAGCCGAGGCGCAGCTCCACTCCGAGCGCCCTGGCCTCGGAGAGGCAGTGGCGCACGTCCTTGAGCATGTGCTCGAGCTTGAAGAGCGGCTTGAAGTCGCGGTCGAACATCGGGCGGCCCTTCAGTCCGAGCACCGTCGAGTTGGCGGCGCTGCCCGCGGCGACCTCCAGGAAGGCCCCGGGATCGAGGCCGGCGCGCTCCGCGGCCAGGACCGATTCCGCCAGCGCGACCGCGTGCACGGCGCCCATCGTGTTGGTGAGCAGCTTCGCCAGCTGGGCGTGGCCCTGCGGTCCGACGTACACGATCCGCTCGCCCATGACCTCGA
Organism: Thermoleophilaceae bacterium; assembly: GCA_035633575.1. Lineage (GTDB taxonomy): Bacteria > Actinomycetota > Thermoleophilia > Solirubrobacterales > Thermoleophilaceae > JACVRW01. The sequence goes on along the minus strand of DASQER010000239.1, from coordinate 1,977 downwards.
ACAGGGGCCGGGCGCGCTCGAAGTCCTCGCGTGCGCCGCCCACCATGATCGTGAGCGTTCCGTCCTCGGCCTTGGGCCGCGAGCCGGAGACCGGCGCCTCGAGGAAACGGACGCCGTCGTCGGCGAGACGCTCGCCGACGGCACGGGCGGCGGTGGGGGCGATGGTCGACATGTCGATGGCCAGGGCGCCATCGTCCATGCCGTGGACGGCGCCCTGTTCGCCGAGCAGGACCTCCTCCACCTCCGGCGCGTCCGGGACCATCGTGATGACGAACGCGGCGCCCTCCGCAGCCTCGGCGGGGCTGGCCGCGGCGCGCGCCCCGTGCTCCGCCGCGAAGCGCTCCGCCTTCTCGGCGGTGCGCGTGTACACGGACAGGTCGTAGCCCGCGCGGGCGATGTTCGCCGCCATCGGCCCTCCCATGATCCCGAGGCCGCAGAAGGCCACTTGTTCATTTGCCATGTCCGCCACCTCCGGGGGTCTCGATTCGCAGCCTGTCTCCGGGGCGGAGCGTGCCGGAGGCCTTGGGCGGCAACTCGTCCCCGTTCAGCAGGTTCCTACCAGTCCGGCCCGGCTCGCCGCCGTCCGCGCCGGGCGGCGCGTGACGGCGGCGCTCCGTGATCAGCGAGAAGCGCATCTCGTCGAGCGCCTCGAGCTCGCGCACCACGCCGTCCCCGCCGCGCCGGCGCCCCGCACCGCCTGAGCCGCGCCGCAGCGCGTACTCGACCGCACGCAGCGGGAACTCGAGCTCGAGCGCCTCGATCGGCGTGTTGAGGGTGTTCGACATCGCGACGTGCACCGCGCTCGGCCCGTCCGCGTCCGGGCACGCGCCCTGCCCGCCGCCCAGGGTCTCGTAGTAGGTGAAGCGCTCGTTCCCGAGGGTGAGGTTGTTCATCGTGCCCTGGCCGAGCGCGTGGCCGAAGGCGGCGAGCACGAGGTCGGCCACGCGCGAGGAGGTCTCCACGTTGCCCGCCGCCACGGCCGCTGGAGGGCGGGCGTTCAGCAGCGAGCCCTCGGGTGCGATCACCGCGAGCGGCCGGTAGGCCCCGGCGCAGGGCGGCACGTCCGGATCCGCGATCACGCGCAGCGCGAAGTAGCAGGCGGACAGGGTGACCGCGAGCGGGCAGTTGAGGTTGCCGTCGTGCTGCGGGGCCGAGCCGGAGAAGTCGAGCTCCATCCGGTCGCCGTCGACCCGCGCCGTCAGGCGGAGCTCCAGGTCGCCCTCCGCTCCCTCGAGCACGTCGCTCGCCTCGCGGACGCCGTCCTCGAGCTCGGCGATGCGAGCGCGCGTGCGGCGCTCGGCGTAGTCGAGCGTCTCGCGCATGCCGGCCCGGACGGTGTGGATGCCGAAGCGCTCGATCAGGGCGGCCACGCGCTCGCCGCCGGCCCGCCCGGCCGCGAGCTGTGCGCGCAGGTCGGCCTCGCGCTGGCGCGGGTTGCGCATCCGCGAGGCCAGCTCGCGGAGCACGTCGCGGGTGAGGCGCGTGGGCGGGATCACGACCCCCTCGTCCTCGAGCGTCCGCGAGAGCGCTGGCATGCTGCCGGGCTCCTCGGCGCCCACGTCGGCGTGATGGGCGCGGCTGGCCGCGAAGCCGGCCAGGCCGCCGTCGTGGAAGAGCGGCGTGATCACGGTGATGTCCGGGAGGTGGGTGCCGCCGCTGTAGGGGTCGTTGAGAATCCAGGACTCGCCGGGCCGCTGCTCCTCTCCGAGCACGGCAGCCACCGCGGAAGGCATCGCGCCGAGGTGCACCGGGATGTGCTCGGCCTGCATCACCATCTCGCCGTCCGCGTCGAAGAGCGCGGTGGAGGCGTCGCGGCGCTCCTTGATGTTGGCCGAGTGCGCCGAGCGCACCAGCACCGCGCCCATCTCGTCGCAGGCGGCGCGCAGGCTGCCGAGCATGACCTCGAGCGTGATGGGGTCGAGTGGGCTCATCGCTCCACCACGATCAGGTCGTCTTCCACACGTGCTCGCCAGCCGG
>DASQER010000238.1:0-5843 GCA_035633575.1 Thermoleophilaceae bacterium | reverse complement strand
GTTCGCGGCGCCGGCAGCCGCGCTCGGGCTCTCGCAGGAGCAGCTGTTCGAGCACCTCGAGTCGATGCGGGAGCGGCGCGCGCTGCGCCGTGTGGCGGCGATCCTCTTCCACCGCCGCGCCGGCTTCTCCGCCAACGGCATGGGGGTCTGGCAGGTGCCCGAGGAGCGCATCATCGAGCTCGGCCCCCGCATGGCCTCCTTCCGCGGCATCTCCCACTGCTACCAGCGGCCGACCTACGCCGACTGGCCCTACTCGGTCTTCACGATGGCGCATGGGCGCTCGAAGGAGGAGTGCGACGCGATCCTCGACTCGATCGCCGAGGACACCGGCATCGACGAGCGGCGCACGCTCTACTCCTCGACGGAGTTCAAGAAGGTCCGCCTGCGCTACTTCACGGACGAGCACAAGCGGTGGGAAGCGGAGCACGCGTAGCGGCCGACCGCTCCGCCGCGGCCTACGCGCGGGCCATCCAGCTCCTGCCCGGCGGCGTGAACTCGCCCGTGCGCGCGATGCGCTCGATCGGGCGCGACCCCGTCTTCATCGCCCGCGGCGAGGGGACCGAGCTCATCGACGTGGACGGCAACCGCTACCTGGACTGGGTGATGTCGTGGGGCCCGCTCGTGGCGGGCCACGCCCATCCCGAGGTGGTCTCGGCGGTGACCGCGGCCGCCGCGGCCGGCACGAGCTTCGGAGCGCCGACCGAGGCGGAGGTGGAGCTGGCGGCCGAGGTGGTCGAGCGCGTGCCGTCCGCCGAGATGGTGCGCATGACCTCCTCGGGCACCGAGGCCTCGATGAGCGCGCTGCGCCTCGCGCGCGCGGCGACCGGCCGGGACGCGATCCTCAAGTTCGCGGGCGCCTACCACGGACACGTGGACGGGCTGCTGGCCGACGCCGGCTCGGGGCTCGCGACGCAGGGCATCCCGGCGAGCGCCGGCGTCACCGCCGCGCAGGCCGCGGACACCGTGGTGGTGCCCTGGAACGACCGCGCGGCGCTCGAGCGAGCACTCGCCGAGCGGCCGCCCGCGGCGATCGTGTGTGAGCCCTACCCGGCGAACATGGGCCTCGTGCCGCCCGCGGACGGCTTCCTGCGCCTCCTGCGGGAGCAGGCGGACGCCAGCGGCTCGCTGCTGATCTTCGACGAGGTGATCTCGGGCTTCCGCGTCGCGCCCGGCGGCGCGCAGGAGCGCGAGAGGGTGACCCCGGATCTGACGATCCTCGGCAAGGTGATCGGCGGCGGCCTGCCCGCCGCCGCCTACGCCGGGCGGCGCGATCTCATGGAGCGGATCGCGCCCGCCGGCGACGTGTACCAGGCGGGCACGCTCTCCGGCAACCCGCTGGCCACCGCGGCGGGGCTGGCGACGCTGCGGCTGCTCGACGGCGGCGCCTACGAGCGCCTCGACGCGCTGTCGTCCGCACTCGCGGGCGGCCTGGAGGAGGCGGCGCGGGAGGCCGGCGTGGCGGCGAGCACGGCCTCCACGACCGGCCTCCTCACCCTCTTCTTCGCCGAGCGCCCGCCGCGCGACTACGAGCAGGCGAAGGCGTGCGACCTCGACGCCTACGCGGCCTTCTGCCGCGGCATGCTCGAGCGCGGCATCTACCTGCCGCCGTCGCAGTTCGAGGCGTGGTTCCCGTCGCTCGCGCACGGGGACGCCCACGTCGAGCGCACCCTGGACGTCGCGCGCTCCGTCCTGGCTGAGCTCTGACGCGCGCGGGTTCCTGGCCGTGGCGTTCCGCTCGCGTGCCCAGCCGGTCCACCGGCGTGGTCCGACTGCGGCTGGGTAAGGGGGTGGGTCCGTTGCGCCGGCTATCGATCCCGAAGTCGCCCCGCGCCCATGCACAACGTGACTTTCGCCCCGAATTCGGCGGCGCTGGTGACGTTACGCATCGCATAGATGCGCGGCGCGCACCCACCCCGTCCCTGAACGGACGAGTGGCGAGTTGTGCACCTAAAAGCCCCTTCCCCTCGATGCTGCAGTCGGACCACGATCGGAGAACCATCAACGCGGGCGAGCGGGGCGCCACGCGAACCGAGCGCCCCTGCGCCACAATCCACGCACACGTGACCACCTTGCGTGAAGTCATCGAAGCCGCCGACCCCGCGCTCGCGCCGTACGCGCTCGACGACCCCGGGCCGGCTCGCTTCGAGGCCCTCCACGGCACGCGCGGCTTCGTGCTCGAGGCCGTCTACGAGGGCTATCTCATGCACTACGGCACGCCGCGGGCCTTCGCCGGCATGGATGAGGACCTGCGGCTCCTCGCCGGAGACGCGCTCTACGCGCTCGGGCTGTCGCGGCTGGCCGAGGCCGGCGACCTCGAGGCCGTGGCCGCGCTCTCGGACCTGATCTCGCGCTCGGCCCAGGCCCAGGCGGAGGGCCGGCCCGAGGAGGCCGAGGCGCTCTGGGAGTCGAGCGCCAGGGCCCTGGCCTGCGCGCCGCGATAGGCTCCCGCGCCCTTGCGTGGAGCGCGGGCGCGCCAGATCGTGCGCTCCGTAACCATGTTGGCATTACCCTTCGCCGGGCGGAAGAATCCCCAGCTCACCCGTGGCCGACTCACCCAAGAAGTTCGACAAGAAGTCCCGCTACACGGAGGCTCGCGGGCTGCCCGGCGCATTCGAGGGCGAGACCGTCACCCGCCGCCGCTTCATGGAGGGGACAGCGCTCGCGGCAGGCGGCATCGCGACGATGGCCTTCGCGCTGCCCGGGCTCGGCTTCGCGCTCGGCCCGATCTTCGAGGACACGATCCCGACCCGCTGGCAGGACGTGGGCCCGGAGGGCGACTTCAACGATCAGAGCTACGTGCCGCGCGTGATGAACATCGAGCCGCAGATCGGCGACGCCGGCAAGACCACCATCTACGTGCGCAAGTTCAACACGGACCAGGACAAGGTGATCGAGGGTCAGGACAAGCAGCCCTACGTCGTCATCTCGACGCGCTGCGCGCACCTCGGCTGCCCGGTCCGCTACACCCAGGCCTCGCAGAAGTTCCTCTGCCCCTGCCATGGCGGCGTCTACGGCTTCGAGGGGAACGTGGAGGCCGGCCCCCCGGTGCGGCCCCTCGACCGCTTCTACACGCGGGTGACCAACGGGCGCGTGGAGGTCGGCGACCGCTTCTCGCTCAACTCCCAGTTCGAGCGCTTCTCGCCGCGCGACCCGACGAACCACCTCGACGGCCTCTGGCAGTACCTCTACCCGTCGAGGCCGACCACGTGAAGCTCCCGGCCCCGCCCCTCCCGAAGGCGCTGCGCCGCAGCCCGCCGCGCCCCGGCCAGGACGACCGCAAGAACGGACGTAATGGCCCTCCGGCCACGAAGCCGACGCCGAAGGACCAGGCGGTCGAGGGTGTCGCGGGCGTCGTCGGCTGGCTCGACGAGCGCACGGGCGCCAGCCCGTTCCTGCGCGGCTTCCTCTACCGCAAGGTCCCGAAGGGGACCAACTGGTACTACACGCTCGGCTCGGCCACGATGTTCGCCTTCCTAGCGCAGGCGGTCACCGGGGTGTTCCTGGCCATGTACTACGAGCCGGATCCCACGCGCGCCTACGAGTCCGCCTCGCGCATCACGAACGAGGTCTTCCTCGGCGAGTTCGTGCGCGGCATGCACCGCTGGGGCTCGACCGTGATGATCATCCTGATCTTCCTCCACATGGGGAGGACGTTCTTCTTCGGCGCGTACAAGTACCCGCGCGAGCTGAACTGGGTGATCGGCGTGGTCCTGGTCGTGCTCACGCTGATGATGGGCCTCACGGGCTATCTGCTGCCGTTCGACCAGCGCTCCTTCTGGGCCACCGTGGTGGCGGTGAACCTGAACTCGTCGGGACCGATCGTGGGGCCCTACCTGGCCGACTTCCTGCGAGTGGGCTCCGAGTTCGGCCCCACCACGATCGCGCGCTTCTACGCCCTGCACATGCTTGCCGTGCCCGGCCTGATCGCCGCGCTGATCGGCGCCCACCTCTACCTCGTCGCGAAGCTGGGCACCACCGCGCCGCCGTGGCTGAAGGCCGAGAAGAAGGACCTCCTCAAGGAAGAGGTCTAGCCCGGTGAGGAACCACTAGTGGACGCGCGCGAGAAGGAGCAGTACCTCCGCGAGTACTCGATCCTGAAGAACCAGGGGAAGCCGTTCTTCCCCTACGCGGTGGCGAAGGACTCGATCATGGCCTGCGTCGTCCTCGCCGTGATCATCCTGATGTCGCTGCTGTTCGGGGCCGAACTGGGCCCGAAGGCCGACCCGACTACCACCACCTACACGCCGCGGCCCGAGTGGTACTTCTTCTTCCTCTTCGAGCTCCTGCGCGTGGTCAAGCCGCCGGAGCTCGTCTTCCTGGCGACCATCGGCATCCCGACGATCTGCCTCGTGCTGCTGCTCTTGCTGCCGTTCATCGACCGCGGCCCGGAGCGCCACCCGCTGCGCCGCCCGATCGCCATGACGGCCGGCATCGCGACGATCGCGGCGATGGCCTACCTCACCATCCTGGGCGCGCTCGCCGGCTCGCCTACGGAGATCGACAAGCCCGCGCCGCCCGGCCTGGAGAAGGGCAAGGAGGTCACGGCCTCGTCCGGCTGCCTCGGCTGCCACACGATCGGCGAGAACGGCAACGCGCTCGGGCCGAACCTCACCAACGTCGGCGCGCGGCTCGGCAAGGACGCGATCGCGCGCACCCTGGTGAACCCGACTCCCCCGATGCCGACCTACCGGCGGATGCGGCAGGACAACCCGGAGCAGTTCCGCCAGCTCGTGGAGTACGTCGCCTCGCTCAGGGGCGAGTAGTGCCCATGGGCACCCCGGCTTCGGGCACACTGCCCGACACGCAGGTGCGGGCGATGTTCGACCGCATCGCCCGCGTCTACGACCGCATGAACTGGGTCATGACGGCGGGGATGCACCACCGCTGGCGCGAGCGGGCGGTCGATCTCGCGCGCGTCGGCCCCGGCTCGAGGGCGCTCGACGTGGCCACCGGGACCGGTGACCTCGCGCTCGAGCTGGCGCGCCGCGGCGCGGAGGTCACGGGACTCGACTTCTCGCCCGCCATGCTCGAGATCGCTCGCGCGAAGGCCCCCGGCCTGAGCTTCGAGGAGGGCGATGCCCTCGACCTCCAGCACCCGGACGGCGGCTTCGACGTCGTCACGGTGGGGTTCGGCGCCCGCAACTTCGCCGACCTGGACGCCGGCCTGCGCGAGATGGCACGGGTCACGAGGCCCGGGGGCCGGGTGGTGGTGCTGGAGATCACGACGCCGCAGAAGCCGCCGCTCTCGTGGTTCTTCAAGGCCTGGTTCGACACGGTGGTCCCCGCGCTCGGCCGGATCGCGGGCGACCCGGACGCGTACACCTACCTGCCGAGCAGCGTGCGCCGCTTCCCCGGGCCGCGGGACCTGGCGGCCAGGATGGCGGCCGCCGGACTCGAGGACGTGCGCTGGATCCTCACCGCCGGCGGGATCATCTCGCTCCACGCCGGCACGAAGCGACCATGAGCAACACCGCGCAGGCCCAGCTCGGCGCCGTGCTGTCGGCGGGCGGGCCGGAGCTGGCCCGGCTGCTGGAGCTGACCGAGGAGCGGCTCGCGGAGGTGGCGCAGAGCCACGGCGAGGAGCTCGGCCGCCACGCCGGCGGGACCCTGGCCGCGGGCGGCAAGCGGCTGCGCCCGGTGCTTGTGTTCCTCTGCGCCGCGGGTGACGGGCCGGGCTTGGTCCATGCGGCGGCGGCCGTCGAGCTGCTGCACATGGCCACGCTCGTGCACGACGACGTGCTCGATGCGGCCGAGCTGCGGCGCGGCAGGCCCACGGTCTTTGCCGAGGGCGGACGCCCGGCGGCCACCGCCACCGGCGACCTGCTCTTCTCGCGCGCGTTCGC
>DASQER010000237.1:0-13361 GCA_035633575.1 Thermoleophilaceae bacterium | reverse complement strand
CGCGCAGCGCCCAGTGGATCGATCCGTTCACGTACGGCTTCGATGCGTGAATGGCGAGGTGGTCCATCACCCACTTGCGCTGGAACTCGTAGGTGCCCTTCTGCTCCACGGGCCCGGAGCGCGTGGCCTCGGCGCCGAACTCGGTGATCACGAGCGGCAGGTCGCGGTTCGCGGCGTGCAGCTCGTCGAGGTAGAGACCGAGGTCGGCCGTGGTCGACGCCGGTCGGTCGGGCTGGTTCTCGGCCACCGAGCGGTACCAGCCGAAGTACTCGTTCACGCCGAGCACGTCCAGGTACTGGTGCGCCTCGGTCGTGTAGGGCTCACCGATGCGCGAATGGCGGTCGATGCCCACGAGGCGCGTGTCGTCGAGCTCGCGCACGGCATGCGAGGCCTCGCGGATGTAGCGCACGAGGCTCGCGCTGTAGGCGCCGAGGTCGGAGCCCGTCTCGGCCGGCTCGTTGGCGAGCGACCAGGTGAAGATCGAGGGGTTGTTGATGTTGTTGCGGACCGTGAGCGTCGCCGCGCGCGTCGCGAGCGAGCGCACGCCGGCGCGCGCCCAGAGCGGCGTCGGGATCTGGTAGACGGGCGCCTGGACCCAGTACATGATCCCGGCGCGGTCGAATGCCTCGATGAACGCCGGGTGGAGCGGGTAGTGCGAGCGCGTGACCGTCGCGCCGAGGTTCTTCAGGCGGTTCACGAGCAGGCGCCGCGTGTTCTGCGAGAGGACTCCGCCCTCCTGCGCGTCGTCCTCGTGGATGCTTGCGCCGCGCAGGTTGAGCCGCTTGCCGTTGAGCCGGATCACGCCGCCCGGCCTCGTCTCGATCTTGCGGACTCCGAACGTGACCCGGTAGGTCCCGCGCCGCTCGCCGTCGGTCACGGCGCTCACGCTCATGTCGTAGAGCTGCGGGCTGCCCGGCTGCCAGAGCCGCGGGCGCTCGATGGTGAAGCTCGTAGTCAGCTCGCGGCGGCCGTTCGCGGGCACGGTCTCGGGGTCGAGCGTGAAGCGCTCGCCGGCGACGGAGAGGAGGACGGCCACGTCGCGGTCCTTGCTCGTGAAGTTGCGCAGCGTGGTGCGCACCTCGACCTTGGCCGGCCCGCCCACGCGGCGCAGGCGCGGCAACACCTGCACGTCCTCGACGTCGACCGTGTCGATACGCCTGACGTAGACCTCGCGCAGCAGCCCGCCGAAGTTCCACCAGCCGCCGCTGCCGTAGCCGTTGAAGGCGGCCGGGCGCCAGTGGGTGAGGTCCGAGTTGCTGCGCAGCGAGGAGACCTCGGCGACAAGCGTGTTGCGCCCCTTGCGCAGGCCCTCGAGCTGCGCCTCGAACGGGAAGTAGCCGGTGAAGTAGGCGAGCTCCTTGCCGTTCAGCCAGAGCTTGGTGCGGTAGTTCGAGCCCTCGAAGCGCACCTTCCAGAAGTGGCGCGCCTTCTTCGGCGAGCGCGGCAGCGTGAACTCCTTGCGGTACCACCCGATCGACGCGCGGTTCTCCGTCGTGTCCGTGGCGTTCCAGTTGTGGGGGACCGTGATCGCGCTCCAGCCGGTCAGGTCGGGCTGCGCGAACCAGCGCTCCCGCTCGCCCACGAACGTGTCGTCCTGGCGGAAGTACCAGGTGCCGCCGAGCAGCTCGCGGTTGGTCTGGCCCTCCCGGATCAGCGGCTTTCCGCCCGGGCGCTCGACGCGGAGCTCGGGCGCGATCGGCGGAGGCGTCGGAGTGCCGCCCGGGGGCGCCTCGCCGCCGCCCTGCGCGTCCGCGCCGAGGGGGAACGCTGCCGCGACGGCCAGGCAGGCGAGGATGGTGAGCTTGAGGGAGTGCAAAACGGAGGGCGAGCGAGGCAGCGAAGGAGGGTAGCGGCGACGGCGGTTCGTGTTCCCGGTTGCCGCTGGCGGGGTAAAGCCAACTGCTACGGTGCGCTGCGCGCCCCGTCTCCCGCCCGCGAGCCGTAACGCGGGCCATTCGCATGAACCGTCGCTTCGCGATCATCCAAGCACTGGTATCGCTCGTCGCGCTGGCGGCGGTCGTCTGGTGGGCGAGCCACCAGGACGCGCCGCGCCTGCCGAGCGGCGGCGACGCGGTCACCTGGCTGCTCGGAGGGGTCGGCATCTACGCCCTCGCGACGCTGGTGCGCGCCGAGCGCTGGCACCAGATCCTCGAGCTGACCGGCGTGCGGACGCTACGTCGCGACTGCTACGCGCTCACGACCGTGGGCTACATGGGCAACAACGTGCTGCCCGCGCGCGCGGGCGAGGCGCTGCGCGTGGTCCTGCTCTCGCAGCGCTGCGGGGCGAGCAAGCGCACGCTGCTCGGGTCCGTCGTGGCCGAGCGCGTGCTGGACATCATCGCCCTGGCCACCATCTTCATCGTCACCGTCTATGGCGTGCTCAGCTCCACCGTGCTGCCCACGGACCGGCCGATGCTCGTGGCGGGCATCGGCGGGCTCCTGCTCCTGGCCGGGGCGGCGGCCATCTGGGTGCTGCGCCGCCACCACGTCTTCGAGCGCGCACGCGACTGGCTGCGCCCGCTGGCCGAGGCCCCGCGCGCGCTCCTCTGCCGCCGCGGCGTCGTGCTGTTGGCGGCCACGTTCGTGCTCTGGGCCCTCGAGGCCGCGGTCTACCTGGCGGTCGCGCGCTCGATCGAGCTCGACATCAGCGCCACAGGCGCGCTCTACCTCGTGGCGCTCACGAACTTCGTGGCCGCCCTGCCCGCCGCGCCCGGGTCGATCGGGACGTTCGACGCGGCGGTCGCGTTCGGCGCAGGCAGGCTGGGGGCGACCGGCTCGGCGGCCCTCTCGTACATGATCCTGCTGCGCTTCGTCCTCTACGTGCCCATCACGCTGGTCGGGCTGGTCGTGCTGGTCACACGCTACGGGGGCTGGTCGCGACTGCGGTCCGCCACGCGCCTCGAGGCCTCGCGCGCGTAAGCACCCGGATGCGGGTCTCAGCCGCACAGCTGCGGCGCGCGCTCGAGCGCCACGGCGTGCAGATGGCACTCATCATCGCGGGCTGCCTCGCGGTGTCCGCCCTCACGCTGCTGTTCCCATCCACGCCGACCTACGACCCATGGGCGTGGATCCTCTGGGGCCGGGAGATCGCGCACCTCGACCTGGTGACCGAGGGCGGGCCCTCCTGGAAGCCGCTGCCGATCCTCTTCACGGTCCCGTTCTCGCTCTTGGGGCACGACCTGGCGCCCTACCTGTGGCTCTGGGTCGCGCGCGCGGGCGGCCTGTTCGGCTGCGTGATGGCGTTCCGGATGGCGAACCGGCTGATCGGTGGGGGCGTGTATGGGGCATTGGCGGGGCTGTCCGCGTTCGCCGCGCTGCTCTCATCCAACAAGTACGTCCGCGACGCGGCGCTCGGCAACTCCGAGCCGCTGCTGGCGGCGGTCGCGCTCTGGGGCTTCGAGCGCCACCTCGACGGCCGGCGCGATCACGCCCTCTACCTCGGCGTGGCGGCGGCCCTGCTGCGCCCGGAGGCGTGGCCCTTCCTCGCGCTCTACGGGCTCTGGCTGTGGTTCTACGAGCCGCGCCTGCGCCTGCGGCTCGTGGCCTTCGCGGCGCTCGTGCCCGCGCTCTGGTTCCTGCCCGAGTGGTGGGGGGCCGGCGACCCATTCCGCGCCGGGTCGCGCGCCAACGCGCCCAACCCGGGCAGCGCCGCCTTCGCCGAGTCGCCCGCGATCGAGCTGTTCAAGCGCTTTGCCCAGAGCACCGTCGCGCCGGTGGAGGTCGGGACGCTGGTCGCCGTCGGCGTGGCCGTCGTCGCCTGGACGCGCCGCCGCGCGCAGGGGGCGGTCCTCGCGCTTGCGGCGCTCGGCTTCTCCTGGTTCGCGCTCGTGGCCGTGATGACGGAGGCCGGATTCGCGGGGAACCAGCGCTACCTGATGGTGACCACGGCGGCGGTCTCCGTCCTCGGCGGTGTCGGCGCCGTGCGGGTGCTGCAGGGCGTCGAGCGGCTCGGGGAGCGCCGCTTCGGCAGCGCGCGCGCCGGAGCCATCACGGCAGCCGCGGCCTTCTTCGCCGGTCTCGCGATCGCCTCGCCGACGATCGTCGCGAAGGCCGACAACACCGGCCGCGTCCAGGGCGGCATCGAGCACGAGGCGTACCTCTGGCACGACCTCAAGGCGCTGATCGACGCAAACGGGGGGAAGGAGCGGATGCTCGCCTGCGGGGGCGTCTTCAGCGGCCCGTTCCAGACGCAGATGGTCGCCTACGAGCTGGGCATCCACGGCATCAACGTGGGCTGGAAGGTCACGCCGCCGCCGGGCGTTGCGTTCCGCACCCGCACGGTGCCGGACGGGCCGCTCGTCACGAAGCCGACGGACGACCGCTACCGGCTCGTCGACCAGCAGGGCAAGTGGCGCCTGCTCACCGTGCCGCCCGAGGGCAACCAGCGCGGCGCGTGCCCGGTGTCGGGCCCGCACGCGCCGACCGCGCCGCCGCCGCCGGGGTCCGCGCTCGGGAAGCGGCCCGTCGAAGTGATCGGGACTAACTAGGATCGCGGGGTGGCAAGCGCCGTTTCCCGTCCGCGAGCCCTTCCCAGGCTCGGCTCCGTGCCCAGCAGCTTCGTGCTGCCCGTCCTCGTGCTGCTCGGGCTGTTCGCCGTCTCGGCGTTCCTGCGCACGAACTCGCTTGGCGAGTCGCTCTGGATGGACGAGGGGCTCTCGATCGGCATCGCCTCGCAGCCGCTGTTCGACATCCCGTCGATCCTGCGCATGGACGGCTCCCCGCCGCTCTACTACATGCTGCTGTCGGCTTGGATGGACCTCGTGGGGGACGGTCCCGCCGAGACGCAGGCGCTGTCGGTGGCGGTCTCGCTGTTCGCGATCCCGGGCGGCCTGTGGGCCGGCTGGAGCCTCTTCGGGCGCCGCGCCGGGCTCTTCTGCGCCGCCCTCTGCGCCGTCAACCCCTTCCTGACCGCCTACGCCCAGGAGACCCGCATGTACGCGCTCATGCTGGTCATGTCGCTGCTCGCCACGACCGCCTTCCTGCACGTCTTCGCGTTCGGGCGCCGGCGCTACCTGCCGCTCTTCATGGTGCTGCTGGCGCTCATGCTCTACACGCACAACTGGGGCCTGTTCCTCGGCGCGGGGCTCGCGCTCGGCCTGATCCCCTGCTGGTACGTGTCCGAGGTGCGCTCGAGCTTCTGGAAGGACGCCCTGCTCGGCTTCGGCGGCGTGGGGCTGCTCTACCTGCCGTGGCTGCCGACGCTGCTCCACCAGGTGCAGCACACCGGGGCGCCGTGGCTCAACCCGCCCAACTTCGGAGCGCCCGTGCAGATCTCGAAGTCGCTGCTCGGCGGCGGAACGCCCACGGTCTCCCTGGTGCTCGCGGGCGGGTCCGGGATAGCCGCCATCCTCGCGCGCCGCGTGGAGGACAAGGAGCGCACCGCACTGCTCTCCGGCGCTGTGATCGTGCTGGGCACGCTTGCGGTCGCGTGGATCGTCTCCCAGGTCTCGCCCGCCTGGACCACCCGCTACCTCGGCGTGCTGCTCGGCCCGATGCTGCTGCTCGGCGCGCTCGGGCTGGCGCGGGCCGGCAACCTCGGCGTGGTGGCGCTCGCGATCATCCTCGTTATCTGGGCGATCCCGAAGAGCTACGGCCTCGAGAACAAGTCGAACGCCTCCGACCTGCGCAAGGACTCGGTGCCCGAGCTGCACGAGGGGGACCTGGTGCTCTCGATGCAGCCGGAGCAGGGGCCGCTGCTCGCCTACCACCTGGAGAAGCTCGGCGGGGCGCCCGAGCTGCGCTTCGGCAACCCGATGGGCCCGGTCGAGAACGACCGCGTGATGGACTGGACCGACGCCTACGACAAGCTGAGGGAAGCGACCCCATCGGCGAACCTCGAGCCGCTGATTGCTAGTCTGCCGCCCGGCGGGCGGGTCCTCATCGTTCATCCCGTGACCTCACGTGCGGATGACTGGGACGCGCCCTGGACGGAGCTTGTCAGGCGCCGTGCGGCCCAATGGGGCGCCGCGCTGGCGAATGACCCGCGTCTAGAGCTGGTCAAGCCCGTCCCGATCCACTATCGCCGCGCCACGCGCATCGGAGTCCGTGGCGTCATCTACGAGAAGACCGGATGAACGAGAACGCCACTCCTCAGAAGCCCGAGCCCCCCGCCGACCTCGCGCGCCCCGAGATGCGCGACAGGCCCTCCGTGATCCTCGGCGCCGGCCCCGCCGGCCTGACGGCCGGCTACCTGCTGGCCAAGAAGGGCCTCCCGGTGATCGTGCTCGAGGCCGAGGACCAGGTCGGCGGCATCGCCAAGACCGCGGTCCGCGACGGCTACCGCTTCGACCTCGGGGGCCACCGCTTCTTCACGAAGGTCAAGGAGGTCGACGACCTCTGGCACGAGATCATGCGCGAGGAGTTCCTGAAGCGCCCGCGCATGTCGCGCATCTACTGGCACAAGAAGTTCCTCGACTACCCGCTGCGCGGCCCGGACGTGATCAAGAAGCTCGGGCCGGTGGACCTCACCAAGGCCCTGTTCTCGTACCTGTGGGCGCAGCTGAAGCCCAAGGGCAAGGAGGAGACCTTCGAGCAGTGGGTCGTCAACCGCTTCGGCCGCTGGCTCTTCAACGAGTTCTTCAAGTCCTACACCGAGAAGGTGTGGGGCGTGCCGACGTCCGAGATCCGGGCCGACTGGGCCGCCCAGCGGATCAAGGGGCTGTCGTTCTTCAGCGCGGCCAAGTCGGCGTTCTTCGGCAACAAGGACGACAAGATCAAGTCGCTGATCTCGGAGTTCAACTACCCCCGCTACGGCCCCGGCCAGATGTGGGAGACGATGACCGACGACATCCGCGAGCTCGGCGGCCAGGTGCTGCTGGAGCACAAGGTCACCCAGCTCGACTTCGAGGGCGAGAAGTGCGTGCGGGTGCACGTCGGCGAGCAGGTCTTCGAGCCCTCGGCGGTGATCTCGTCGCTGCCGCTCCGCAACGCCGTCGGCATCGCGAACCCGCACCCGCGCTCCGAGGTCGTGGCCGCCGCCAAGGGCATGCGCTACCGCGACTTCCTCACCGTGGCCGTGGTGCTGAACGGGGACGACATCTTCCCCGACAACTGGATCTACATCCACGACCCGAGCGTGAACGTCGGCCGCATCCAGAACTTCCGCTCGTGGAGCCCGTGGATGGTGCCGGACCCGTCGAAGGCCTGCGTCGGCCTCGAGTTCTTCTGCTTCGCGGGTGACGAGCTGTGGGAGACGGACGACCAGAAGCTCGTGGAGCTCGGCATGAAAGAGCTGGAAGAGCTCGGGCTCGCCCGCAGGGAGCAGCTCGAGTTCGGGTTCGTGGAGCGGGTGCCGAAGGCTTACCCGATCTACGACGCCGAGTACGCCGAGCGCGTCTCGACGATCCGGACCTGGCTCGACGGCCTCGACAACTACATCCAGGTCGGCCGCAACGGGCTGCACCGCTACAACAACTCCGACCACTCGATGCTCACGGCCATGCGCGCCGTGGACAACCTCGTGGACGGCGCCGACCACGACATCTGGGCCGTGAACGCCGAGTCGGTGTACCACGAGGAGGAGGAGCAGGACCAGCAGCAGCCCTACATCGAGGCTCCGGAGACGGAGTCGATGAAGGAGCCGCTGCACTCCTGATGTCGTGACCGGCGGCGCGCTCGCCCTGGCGCTGGGCGCCGCCGTCCTCCACGCAACTTGGAACGTGCTGCTCGCCGGGTCGCGCGACACCGCGGCGGCCACGGCCGGGCTGCTCGTGTGGGGGGTGGTGCTGCTGGCGCCGGCGGCGCTCGTCACCGGCGGCGTCTCCGCGGACGCGCTTCCGTACGTGGCGGCGTCGGCTGCGCTCGAGCTCGTGTACTTCGTGCTGCTCGCGCGCGCCTACCGGGACGGCGAGCTGTCCGTCGTCTACCCGGTGGCGCGCGGCACGGCCCCGGCGCTCGTGTTGGTCGTGGGCGCGATCGCACTGAATGCGGCCGTGCCGGCGGGCGCCGCCGTCGGCGTTCTGGCCGTGACCGCCGGTGTGCTCCTCGTGGGGTTGGGCGCTTTACCTGGGCATTTCGCCAGGGAAAACGCCCAACCCCCTCGGGACCTGCTGTTCGGGCTCGCGATCGGGGCGGTCATCGCGTCGTACACGCTTGTCGACTCCGAGGCCATGGACCACGCCGACCCCGTCGCATACCTGGCTCTCGTCATCGCGCCGTGCGCCGCGCTCTACCCCGCGGTAACGGGGACACGGCCCGAACTGAGCCCGAGAACGGCGCTGACCGCCGCCGCCACCTTCGGCGCCTTCCTCATGGTGCTCGCCGCGTTCAAGCTCGCCCCGGCCGCTCCGGTAGCCGCGGTGAGAGAGAGCAGCGTCGTAATCGCCGCCCTCCTCGCCGCTGTCTTTCTGAACGAAGCGGTGGGCGTACGGCGGATGGTCGGGGCGCTATGCGTGGCAGCCGGCGTCGCCGCGATCGCGCTCAGCGGCTAGTCGTAGTACGGCAGCGGCCCGCCGGCCGCGTCCACCACCGTCCGGAAGAGCTCCTCGCTCACCTTCGGGTTCTGCTTCACGACATTCGTGAACTCATGCGGGTCCACGCGCAGGTCGCAGAGCGTGCGCTCGTTGCCCTGGTTGTCGCCGATCAGCACCCAGTCGTCGGTGCGGATGAAGAAGCGGTTGTACATCCCGCCGTAGTGGAACTCGCGCTTCTCGGCCGGCTCTCCGCCGTCCAGGATGGGGGAGAGGTCGGTGCCTCCCATCCAGCCCGGGGGATCGATCCCGACCATGGAGAGCAGCGTCGGCCCCACGTCGTGCGTGGAGGCGAAGTACTGGCTCACCGAGCCGGCCGCCCGGTCGTCCGGGTGAACGATGATGAACGGCACCTGCGCCAGCTCGGGGTGGAGCTGCGAGGGGACCTTGCCCGTGTAGCCGCGCTCGCCGAGCAGATAGCCGTGATCGCTGAGCAGGATGATCACGGTGTTCCTGTCGAGGCCGAGCTCGTGGAAGCGGTCCATGAAGTGGCCGAGCCAGCGGTCGGTCATCGTCACCTCGCCGGCGTAGACGGCGTGCAGGCGACGAAACTGCTCGGGCGTGAAGTTCCGCGCGAAGCCGTAGTCGGTCAGCCCGATCTCGGGGCCCTCGTAGCCGGGGTCGCCGTACATGTCGATGTACTTGCGCGGCGGGCTCCAGGGCTCGTGCGGGTCGAAGCAGTCGACGGTCAGCGCGAACGGCTGGCGGCGGCGGGCGTCGTCGAGGATGCTCGCCGCGTCCTTGAACACGCGCGCGGCGCAGGTCTCCTCCTCGTCCCTTCCCTCGCCCGTGTTCGCCAGGTACTTGCGCATGCCGGACCGGTAGCGCTCGTCGCGCAGGAAGGGCGGCAGCCAGTGGTTGACCGTCTCGATGGACACGCTCTCCGGCGGCTTCCGACTGCCCGACTGCCCGGCGATCGTGCGCCATTCGTGGAACGTCTTGCGGTACGGCTCGTAGGCCTTCATGAACGCGAGAAAGGGGTTGTCGCTGACCTGCGCCGTCCAGTAGCCGGCGTTGCGCAGGGCTGTTGTGAACGTGCGCTCGGGGTCGTCGATCGGGAGCCACCCCGGGCTGGTGCCGATCTCGGGATCCGGCTTCCAGTCGCGGAACGGGAAGATCCGGCGGCTGCCGAAGATCGACCGGCGCGCGGGCACGGTCACCATCGCCTCCGGGAAGGCGCGGTTGAAGCGCAGTCCACGGTTCGCGAGCGCGTCGATGTTGGGCGTCTGCACCTGCGGGGACCCGTACGCGCCGACGTGGTCGGGGCGCAGTGTGTCGACGATCAGGAACAGGACGTTGAGCTGCCCGTCCTGGCCGGCCTCGCCCTCGTCGGAGCTGCACCCCGCGGCCGGGAGCATGGCCGCACCGGCGGCGCCGGCGGCGCCGGCCTGCAACAGCCGCCGGCGGCTCAGGCGCGTATCCACGCGTCCGGAGAGTAGCGGCAGGGCTCAAAACCCCAGTCGGATTGCCGATTAGAAGGAGTGATGTCGCGACTCAGACTGCTCCTCCTCATCGTCGCCGTGCTCGCGGCCTTCCCGGCCGCCGCGGGCGCCCAGACCTACGCTGCCGGACCGCTCGTCCACCCGGAGCTCGTCCAGCCGCCCGCCGGAATCCCGGCTCCGCCGGTCGGCGAGTACCCCGAGGACTGGGCCGAGTGCGTCGATAGGACCCGGCCGGTCTGGCCCACGGCGCCCCCCGGCATCGACCCGAGGGGCGTGGATCCGGCGCTCCCGAACCCGCTGCTCGGCCAGCGCTTCTTCCTCGACCGCATGGAGTCCGCCTACATGCAGTGGGCGAAGTGGAAGCGCGCGGGCCAGCCGAGCAAGGCGGACACGATCTGGAGGCTCGCCCGCGAGCCGCGCTTCCGCTGGTTCGGCAGGTTCACGAGCCCGCGCATGCAGAAGAAGATCCGCGGCTACCTCAACCGCGTGCAGTGCGACCAGCCCGGCACCGTGCCGCTGATGGTTGTGATGCGCCACCAGGGCAAGGGCTGCAGCGGCACCTACCGCGCCGGCGGCGAGGCCGAGGACCGCCGCACCATGAAGTGGTACGACGACTTCGTCGAGTCCGTTGGCGACGCCCGCGTGGTGATCGGGTTCGAGCCCGACTCGCTCGGCACGGTGGACTGCCTCGCCAGGGACCGCCGCCAGGACCGCCTGGACGTGCTGCGCTACGGCGTCGACAAGCTCTCGCAGCTGCCGAACGCGACGGTGTACCTCGAGGCCGGGGCGTCCGACTGGGAGGCCGCCACGCGCACCGCGAACCAGCTGCGCTACATCGGCATCCACAAGGTGCGCGGGTTCATGCTCAACGTGACCCACCACGACTGGACGCGCAACAACATCCAGCACGGGCTCGAGATCTCGCGCATGGTTGGCGGCAAGCACTTCATCATCAACAGCTCGTACAACGGCCGCGGCCCGCTCCACTACAAGAGGTGGATCAACAGGGCGCAGCACAAGTGGCGCCGAATCAACGTCTGGTGCCACCCCGGGATGCGCGGCCTCGGCCCGGCTCCCACCACGGCCACCTCGCACCCGCTGGTGGACGCGTACATGTACCTCAACCGGCCCGGCTACTCGGCCGGCTCGTGCAACGGGGGCCCGCTGCCGGTGGGCACCTGGTGGCCCGAGCGCGGGCTGATGTACGCCCAGAACGCGACCGACTGGGGGGGGCCGCCGAGCGGCACCGTGCATGGCTACTTCAAGCGCTACTCGCTCCGGGCCCTCGGGGCGTTCGGCAACTAGAACACCGGCGCGGGCTCCCGCGCCTGCGGGATCCGGATCACCGGCGGCCCCGACGCCTGCTCGCAGTCGTCGAGCCGCTGGATGCGGACGGTGGGGCCCGGACGGCGGTACTCGGGTGGGTAGTAGTTGTAGGAGAGGTCGAAGTCGAACGGGACCGGGTCGGCACCGGGGTCGTAGGGGCTGAACTCGCGCATCAGGCGCGACTCGCGGTCGAGGCGCTCGTAGTACGCGCGTGCCTCCGGATTGCCGGCCTGGCGCGCGCGGTCGCGGACCACGTCCACCGTCATGACGAGGCAGTAGCCGTAGAGGCGGTAGTCGTCGATCACCCCGGGGTCGAGGACCGAGTGGTAGGCGGACGCCCGCACGCCCCCGTCCGGGCGCGCCACGAGGCCGGGCTTGTACTGCGCGCAGACACGCTTCCCACCACCCGCGACGTACGACCAGCCCGGCTCGGTCCAGCCGTCGCGGCGGGGGCAGCGCGAGAGCCAGCTCGGCGGATCCCCCTCGGGGTTCGACCGGAACCAGCGTCCCGGCACGGCGGGCTCGACCCCGACCCGCAGCTCCGGCGGGTAGCGGGCCTCGATCCAGTCGCGCGCCTGCTGCCGGGTGTCGTCGCGGCCGAGCACCTGCGCGCTGCGCACGTCGGCGGCGAGCGGCTGCACCAGGACGAGCGCGGTGAGCCCGGCCAGCAGTGCGGCGGCGGCTCGGCCGCGGTAGCGGCGGCCGTGTGCCCGGCGGCGCGCCAGGCGCATCGCGACCAGCTCCGATGCGCGGGTGAGCCCCACGCCGGCCAGCATCGCGAGCGCGGGGTAGGCCGGCAAGAGCCAGCGCCCGAAGTAGCGCGACTGCAAG
Organism: Thermoleophilaceae bacterium; assembly: GCA_035633575.1. Taxonomy (GTDB): domain Bacteria; phylum Actinomycetota; class Thermoleophilia; order Solirubrobacterales; family Thermoleophilaceae; genus JACVRW01. Next base: position 1,294 of record DASQER010000237.1, on the reverse strand, counting down.
CTCAGGTACGCGAACAGCGCGAGCGGGACCGCCACCAGCATCAGGCCGCGGACGACCTCGCGGCGCAGCTCGACCAGCGCGCCCGCCAGGGCGGCGAGCGCCGCGGCCCAGCCGAGGCCCCAGGTGAGGCTGTCGAGGTAGTAGGAGACGCCACCGGCCTCCTGGCCCGCCTTCAGCTGGTCGGCCGCCACCTCGGCCTGGTCGCGCAGGTCGCTCCACCAGGCGTCGAGCGAGCCGAACATGTAGGGGTTGAGCACCACGAAGACCAGCCCCGCCAGCGCGCCGGCGAGGACGAGCCCTCCGAGCGCGCCCAGGCGGTCGGCGCGCAGGCGGGCGAGGCTCGCGATCGCGAGCGGCAGCAGCGCCAGCCCGGCGGTGTACTTGAACGACAGCGCGAGCCCCGCGGCCGCGCCGGCGAGCGCGTAGTCGCGCAGCCGGCCGTCCTCGCGCGCCCGCACGGCGAACAGGAGCGCGAGCGCCATACCCATGAGCGCGCCCACGTCGGTCACCGCCACGCGCGAGTACGCGACCGGCAGGAACGCGAAGCAGAGCAACGCGGCGCTCACGAGCCCCTCGCGCACGCCCCAGAGCCGGCGCGCCGCCGCGTAGGTGGCCGCCACCCCCGCGATGCACAGCGTCGCGGCGAGCGCGCGGGCCGCCACCCAGATCTCGGTCGGGTTCTTGTCGAACTGGTCGGTGACGTTGCCGAAGGGCAGGTCGAACAGGAAACCGAGCGGCCCGTACATCACCCGCAGCAGCAGGTAGACCAGGTACGTGTAGGCCGCGGGGTTCTGGTAGTAGCCCGGATCGAGGTCCTGCCAGAACATCTCGATCGCGCGGCTCGCGAAATGCGAGCCCTCGTCGATCGAGTAGACGAAGGGGAGGCCGTAGTCGATGTTCCACAGCCGCAGCGCGAAGCCGGCGACCAGGATCAGGGCGAGCACGAGGCGGTGCACCGTGCGGGAGGCTATAGGGCGGCAAAACCTCGCTGGTATCGTTGACTCGCGAGTCAATCCGGCTCGCGGAGCGCGATTTTGCGCAAGCCGCGGGCGTTGCCCGCGGCGAAGCGACTGCTTCTCAAATGCCTGAGATCACGGCCACAGAGCGCGACGCGCGACACCTCCAGAGGGCCATCGAGCTGGCCGCACGCGCACGCGGGCAGACCAGCCCGAACCCCATCGTCGGCGCCGTCGTGGTGAAGGACAGGCGCGTGATCGGCGAGGGCATCACGCAGCCGCCGGGAGAGCAGCACGCCGAGACCATGGCCCTCGGCGCGTGCGAGGAGGACCCGGCC
>DASQER010000236.1:0-4240 GCA_035633575.1 Thermoleophilaceae bacterium | reverse complement strand
GAGCTCCTCCGCGCGGTCCGAGGCCGCGCCGCCGTGCCGCTGCGCCATGAGCCCCACGGCCCGGTACATCGCGCCCGAGTCCAGGTAGGTGAAGCCGAGCGCGCGCGCGGCGGCGCGCGCGACAGTGCTCTTCCCCGCCCCGGCGGGGCCGTCGATGGCCACGACCATGGCCCGACAGGCTACGCGCCGGACCGCGGCGCGACCGGCGCCGCCCGGGCGAGGCTACTGGTGTGGGCCGACTGAGTACACGTATGCGGGACTGAGTCGGCCCACACCCCCCGGCGGGAGCTACAGAAGCGCCCGCAGGTCGCCCTCGAAGCCCGGGTAGGACACCGCGGCGGCCTCCATGCCCACGACGTGGACGCCCTCCTCCGACGCGAGCCCCGCCACGGCGCCCAGCATCGCCATGCGGTGGTCGCCGTTCGCGTTGATGGTCCCGCCGCGCAGGCGCGAGCCGTCTCCGCGTACGACGAAGCCGTCCGGCGTCGCCTCGATATCGGCGCCGAGGCCGCGCAGCCCCTCCACCGCTCCCGCGATCCGGTCCGACTCCTTCAGGCGCAGCTCCTGCGCGCCGCGCACGACAGTCTCCCCCTCGGCGTGCGCGCCGAGCAGGGCCACCAGCGTCAGCTCGTCGATCGCGAGCGGAACCTCCTCGGGCTCGACCACCGTTCCCTCGAGCGGCCCGGACGCGACGTCGAGCTCGCCCAGCGGCTCCTCGTCAGCCTCCGTCCCCGGCTCCTCCAGGTCGCCCACGATCACCGCCCCCATGCGCTGGGCGATACGGAAGAAGCCCGTGCGCGTCCAGTTGAGCCCGACGTCCTTGACCACCACACGCGAGCCGCCGACCAGGATCGCGGCGGCCACGACGAAGGCCGCCGAGGAGGGGTCGCCCGGCACGACGACCTGCTCCAGCTCGAGCTCGTCCACCTGCGAGACGGTGATGCGCAGCCCGTCGCGCTCGAACGGCACGCGGGCGCGGCGCAGCATGCGCTCGGTGTGGTCGCGGCTCGTCGAGCCCTCGGTCACGCTCGTCGAGCCGGCGGCCAGCATCCCGGCGATCAGCACGCACGACTTCACCTGCGCGCTCGGAACCGGCAGCTCGTAGTCGATGCCGGTGAGCTCCGCTCCGCGCACCGTGAACGGAGGGAAGCGGCCCTCGCGCGCGTCCACCGCCGCTCCCATCCGGCGCAGCGGCTCGGCCACGCGGTCCACAGGCCGGCGGCGGATCGACTCGTCGCCGTCGAGCGTCCAGACCCCTCCGGGCTGCCCGGCCAGCCAGCCCGGCAGCAGCCGCATGAGCGTGCCGGCGTTGCCGACGTTCAGGAGCCCCCCGGTCGCCTCGAGCGGGGCGTGGAGGCCCACGCCGCGGATCAGCACGCGCCCGCCGGGCTCCTCCTCGACCCCCGCGCCGAGCGTCATGACCGCGTCGAGCGTGGAGCGCGTGTCCTCCGAGTCGAGGTAGTTGCTGACCGCGACCGGCTCGTCGGCCATCGCGCCGAACAGCGCCGCCCGGTGGGAGATCGACTTGTCCGCCGGCGGCGTGTAGTCCCCCCGGAGCGAGCCGGCGGGCTCGAACCGGACCGTGGAGCTCACTCGGCGCCGACGGGGAAGCCGAGCCCGCCGATCAGCTCGCGCGCGCGGGCAGCCTGGGAGTCGCCCGCGATCCAGAGGGTGATCGAGCCCGTGCGCATGTCCGACGCCGGCGCGAGCGCCATGTCGACGATGTTCACGCCCGCCCTGCCGAGCTCGAGAGCCACCTGCGCGACGATACCGGGGCGGTTCGGCACGGTCAGGCGCAGCTCGTGCACGGGGCCCTCCGCCGAGCCCGCCTCGAGCAGGGCGCGCCGGTCCTCGCGCGCACGGTCGTTCCAGTCCTCCACCTCGCCCTCATCGAGGCGCCGCTCGACCTCGTCGAGCTCGCGCCGGAAGCCGCGGATCTCCTCGTTGATCGCGGCGCGGTTCGAGCGGTAGATGTCGGCCCACATCGCCGTGTTCGCGCCGGCCACTCGCGTCATGTCGCGGAAGCTCGGGCCGACCTGGCTCAGCGCGTCGCCGTGCTCGAGCAGCCTGCCGGCGGCCTGCGAGGCGAGCACGTTGGCGAGCACGTGCGGCAGGTGGCTGAACACGGCCACGAGCCGGTCGTGGGTCTCGGCGTCCACCGCCACGGGCCGCGCTCCCACGTCCACGACGAAGCGGTGGAGGCGCTCGTAGAGCAGGCCGCCCGACTGCTCGTGCGGAGTCAGGTACCAGACGGCTCCCTGGAACAGGTCGGCGCGCGCGTGCTCGACCCCGGCCGTCTCGGCGCCGGCGATCGGGTGGCCGCCCACGAAGCGCGGGTCGTCGGTGCGGCGCAGGAGATCCTGCTTCGTGGACCCCACGTCGGTCACGACCGTGTCCGGGCCCGACGCGTCGAGCGCCGCCCGCACGAGCTCCGGGAGCACGCCGACGGGTGCGCAGGCGAAGCAGAGCTCGGCGCCGTCGAGCGCCTCCTCGAGCGAGCCCGCCGCCCGGTCGATCGCGCCGCGCTCGACGGCCGTCCGCAGCCGCTCGGCGTCGCGGCCGAACCCGACCACCTCCGCGCCCTCGACGTGCTCGCGCGCAGCCAGGCCGATCGAGCCGCCGATCAGCCCCACGCCGAGGACGGCTATGCGCATCCAGCCGTCCCGCACAGCGCCAGCACGCGGCTCGGCCGCGTGCGCCGCGACGTCATCAGACGGTCGTGAACTGCTTGCCCGCCAGCTCCGCCGCCGCCTCGAGCTTGCGCAGGTAGGGGGCGAAGTCGTCCGCGTAGAGCGCCTGAGGGCCGTCGCAGATGGCCTCCTCGGGGTTGGGATGGATCTCCACGATGATGCCGTCGGCGCCGGCCGCCGCGGCGGCGAGCGAGAGCGGCTCGACCAGCGAGCGCTTGCCCGCCGCGTGGCTCGGGTCGATCACGATCGGCAGGTGCGTCAGCTCCCTGAGCACCGGCACGGCCATCAGGTCGAGCGTGAAGCGGTAGCTCGGCTCGTAGGTGCGAATGCCGCGCTCGCAGAGCATCACCTGCTCGTTGCCCTCCTTGAGCACGTACTCGGCGGCCATCAGGAGCTCCTCGAGCGTCGCCGAGAGCCCGCGCTTCAGCAGCACCGGCTTGCCCGCGCGGCCGACCTCCGTCAGCAGCGTGTAGTTCTGCATGTTGCGCGCGCCGAGCTGCACCACGTCGGCCACCTCGAGCACCGGCTCGAGGTCGCGCACGTCCATCAGCTCGGTCACGATCGGCAGGCCGGTCTCCGCCTTGGCCTCCGCCAGCAGGCGCAGGCCCGCCTCGCCCAGTCCCTGGAAGGAGTACGGCGAGGTGCGCGGCTTGTACGCGCCGCCGCGCAGGAACTGCGCCCCCGCGGCCTTCACCGTGCGGGCGGTGTCGAGCAGCACCTCGCGTGATTCCACCGTGCAGGGCCCGGCGATCGTGGCGAAGTGCTCGCCGCCGATGCGGCGCCCCTCGATCTCGAGGACGGTCCGCTCCTCGCGGCTGTACTGGAGCGACGCGAGCTTGTACGGCTTCAGGATCGGGACCAGGTGGTCCACGCCGGGCGCACCCTCGAGGCCGAGGTTCGCCACGTGCTCGCGATCGCCGATCGCGCCTATGACAGTGACGAGCTCACCCTCGGACAGGTGGGCCTCGGCGCCCACCGATCGGACGCGCTTGACCACGGCGTCGATCTCCGCCCTGGTCGCCCCCTCTTTCATGACGATCATCATCTGTCCCTAAAGCCTCTCAAAGTTGGTTGGTGCTACGACGATTCGGACGGCGTCCGGCGGTCCAGGGAGTTCGGCACGGCGCAGCCGCTGCCGGACGCCTAGCTAAATCGGTAGTACCAGCACGAGGGGGCACGCCGAGCGGAGCGCGGGGAGGCGCTCATGCAAGCGGTCGGCGTGGCCAGGCGAGACATCACGAGAGTTTGTAGCAGGTTCAGAGGACCTGATCCAGCGCTGCGAGGAAGCGGTCGTTCTCCTGCCGCGTCCCGTACGTGACCCGCAGCCGGCCCTGCTGCCCGAGCGCAGCCCCGGCGCGGACAATCACTCCACGCTCCTCGAGCCCGCCCACGACCTCGTCCTCGTCGCGGTCGCCGAGCGACACCCAGGAGAAGTTCGCCTGGCTGTCGGAGGTCTCGAGACCGCGCTGCTGGAGCTCGGACTCCACGTGCAGCCGCTCGATAGCGGTCTGCTCGACGCGCCGCTCGAGCTCGTCCACGTGGTTGAGCGC
>DASQER010000235.1:0-2276 GCA_035633575.1 Thermoleophilaceae bacterium | reverse complement strand
AAGCTCGATGAGCGCCGCGACCGCCCGCGCCAGACGCTCGAGGACAAGGTCCGCAGCGTCGAGCACCGGCTCGGCGGAGACCTCTAGAGGCGTCAGCCCAGATAGCCGGTGCGGCGCAGGAAGCGCTTCAGCGCCCGCAGGTAGCCCTTGCCGAACGGGGAGAGGTCGAACTGGTTGCGCCGGTCGAGCTCACCGCGGCGGATCGCGGCGCGCACCAGGCGGAAGCCGGCGCCGCAGCGGTCGAGCAGGCACAGGTCCGCGACGTACGGCGTGAGCGCGCCCTTGACGAAGGCGGGATCGCCCAGTCGCTGGGCGCGCGCGTAGAGCCGCCGCATCCTCCGCGCGTGCGCGCGCACCTTCGCGGGGAACGAGCGCGTGACCACGTCGAACCGCGGCTGGCCGTAGTGCCAGATCCGGATCGGGCGGGCGCCGCAGGCCCCGCACGTGAAGGCACCCCGGAAGAAGTGGTCGTCTCCCACGAGCTCGATCACGCCATCGCGGCCGTAGTCGCGGGCCACGTAGCCCCCACCGGTATCGAGCGTGGCGCGCCGGTACGCGTTCGCCGCCGGGTCGAACCCGTAGGCGAGCACGATCACGCAGCAGTTGGCCCCGCCCGTGAAGAGGCCCACGACGGCCTCCGGCTCACCGTTGGCGTCGAGGTCGCGGAACGCGACGTGCTCGCGCGTGAGGGCCGACTCGGAGGGGACGCAGAACTCGTCGCACGGCTCGCCGACCGCCTCGTCGTAGACCACCGCCCCGCCCCGCAGTATCCGGACGCGGAAGTCGCGGTACTCGAAGAACGCCCTCTGGCCGCGGCCCCTGCGGATCTTCTCGTACGAGAGCTCGGCTGTCACCGTGCCCGAGGAGGCACGCTCGACCGTGCGATCGCTCTGCGCCGCGGCGCCCGCCGGGAACGCCAGCGCAGCAAGGGCGAGCGCGAGGCTAGCTCGCGAGCTGAACATCCTCGGGCGTGGTCCCGCGCCGGCGGTGGTCTCCGTCCAGGAACGGCATCGGCTCGCACATCTCCATGATCCGCGAGCAGGTGCGCTCGCCGATGTGCTCGCCCAGCAGCTCCGGGCTCTGCACGTCGGCGGTCACGAGCAGCGGGCGCTGGTCCTGGTAGCGCCTGTTGATCACGGCGTAGAGCTGCTCGAGTCGCCACTCGTTCTGCTTTGCGACGGCGAGGTCCTCGAGGACGAGGAAGTCGACGCTGCCGAGCAGGTCCATCAGGCCGGTGTAGGTGTCGCGGGCGCGCTCCTCGTAGGTGGCGCCGATCCGGGCCAGCAGGTCGGGACCGGAGAAGATCGCCAGCGAGCGGCGCTCGCGCAGCACCTCCTTGGCCACAACCATGGCCAGGCTCGTCTTGCCGCTGCCGATCTCGCCGAAGAAGTAGAGCCCGCGGCCCTGCTCGAGGTTCTCGTCGAGGCGGCGGCAGTAGCGGCGCACCTCCTTCACGATCCGCTCGTCGAGGTTCGTGATCGGCCAGCGCTCGAAGTCCACGCCCAGGAAGCGCCGCGGGATCGAGGTCGAGAGCCGCGCCGCCCGGGCGGCCGCGACGCGCTCGCGGCGGCAGCCGCACTCGCGGGCGCCGTTCGTCTCCTCCACCTCTATCCAGCCGCTGCCGTCGCAGTCGCCGTAGCGGCAGGGCTCGGTGCGCATGCCGCGCTGCCGCAGGTGGGGAGCGCCGCGCGGGGGCTCCTCCGAGGGCGGGTCGTCGGCGTCGAAGGGGTCGTTCCGCATCGCATCGTCCAGTGAAGCACGCCCCCCGGCCGCCCCGGGCCCGGCCTCGGCTTTTCTTCCCCCTCCTTGCGGGCTTCTCCAGCTTCGGCGAAGTTGTGACCCGTGCCGCTCGACGAGTTCCTCCCCGACTACGAGGTGAACGAGATCCACTCGACACGGGTCGCGGCCCCGCCGGACGCCGTCATGGCCGCCGTTCGGGCCCTCACGGCCCGCGAGGTGCCGGTGCTCGTCGGGCTGATGGCCCTGCGAAGCCTCCCCGGGCGGCTGCGGGGACGACGTCCGCCCGCGCGCAAGGGCACGATCCTCGAAGGGTTCCTGCGCGGGGGCTTCGTGAGCCTCGCCGAGCGGCCTGACGAGCTGGTGGTGGGCGGCGTCGGGCGCTTCTGGCAGGCGAGCGGCGGCGTGCGGCCGGTGCCCGCGGAGGAGTTCGCCGCATTCGCCGAGCCCGGCTATGCCAAGACGGCCTTCAACATGCACGCGCGGCCGGCTCCGGACGGCGGCACCGTGCTCACCACCGAGACTCGCATCCAGGGCAC
>DASQER010000234.1:0-6349 GCA_035633575.1 Thermoleophilaceae bacterium | reverse complement strand
CGCTTCTTCGATGCGCTCGCGGACGACTTCAACACTCCGATCGCGGTCTCGATCCTGTTCGAGTGGATCTCCGAGGCGAACCGGCGCCTGGACGCCGGCGAGGCGGTCGGCCCCGGTCGCCTCGGAGAGATGCTCTTCGCGCTCGGCCTCGAGTCCCTGCTGGAGGACGCGGAGGAGGCCCCCGAGGAGCTCCAGCGGCTTGCGGCGGAGCGCGACGAGGCGCGCGCGGGGCGCGACTTCGAGCGCGCGGACCGCATCCGCGACGAGCTGGCGCAGTCCGGCTGGGAGATCCGCGACACGCAGGAGGGCGCGCGCCTGGTGCGACACACGTGATCGTCTACGGCCGCAACCCCGTGCGCGAGGCGCTGCGCGGGAGGCGCCGGGTGCAGCGGGTGTTCGCCACCGAGCGGACGGCCCAGGAGGTCTGGCTCGGCGGGGTGGAGACGGTCGTGGCGGAGGCCTACGAGATCGAGGAGCGCTGCGGCTCCCCCGAGCACCAGGGGATCTGCGCCGAGGTGGGCCCCTATCCCTACGTGGACGCCGATTCGCTGCTCGAGCCCGACGACGCCCTGGTGCTCGCCCTCGACGAGGTCCAGGACCCCCACAACCTGGGGGCGGTGATCCGGGTGGCCGAGGCGGCGGGCTGCACCGGCGTCGTCCTGCCCGAGCGCCGCTCCGCGGAGGTCACGGCGGCGGTGTGCCGGGCGTCTTCGGGCGCCGTCGAGCACCTGCCGGTGGCGCGGGTGCGCAACCTGGCCGACTGGCTCGGCTCGGCGAAGGAGCGCGAGGCCTGGGTCTACGGCGCGGCCGCCGAGGCGGCGGTCCCGTACGAGCGCCCGGACTACCGGGGCCGCGTCGTGCTCGTGCTCGGCTCGGAGGGGAGGGGGCTGCGGCCCCGGGTCGCGGACTCGTGCGACGAGCTCATCCACCTGCCCAACCGCGGCAAGGTCGGCTCGCTCAACGTCTCGACCGCCGCCGCCGCCCTGGTGTACGGAATCTTGCATTTCCGCAAGTAGCCCTTGACAGGGCTCCATAACCAGGCATACTTGCGGCCGTTGATCAGGCTGAAGTCGAGGTTGAGCCCTCGCCTTCAGGCAACCTGACGCCAGGGGAGGTAGTGCGTCACCGAGGCCAAGGAGCCTTCGATGGCAGCTTTCCCGACTTTCCGCCCTGGGGCGTTCAAGTCTCACACTCAGGTTGAGCTTGATGATCATTACCTGATCGCGCTCGCGAAGCAGGGCAAGAAGGACGCGTATGACCGGATCGTGAAGCGCTACTACGGCTTCGTCCGGCTCAAGGCCTCGTCCTACTTCCTGATCGGGGGAGACGCCGACGACCTGATCCAGGAGGGCCTCGTTGGGCTCTACAAGGCGGTGCGCGACTACCGCTGGGACCGCGAGTCGAGCTTCCGCAACTTCGCTGAGCTGTGCATCACGCGGCAGATCATCACCGCGGTCAAGACCTCCACGCGCAACAAGCACACGCCGCTGAACGAGTACGTCTCGTTCTCGCAGACGCCGGCCGCGGGCGGCGGCGACGGCGATCCAACGCTCGACGAGCTGCTTCCGGGGCCAAGCGCGCACGACCCCGTGAACCAGGTGATCTCCTCGGAGGAGCTGCACAGCCTGGTGGCCTGCCTGTCGAGCGTGCTGTCGGAGCTGGAGAGCTCCGTGCTGTCCCTCTACCTCGACGGCCACAGCTATGAGGCCATCGGGGAGCGCCTCGAGTGCGACACGAAGACGGTCGACAACGCCCTCCAGCGCGTGAAGCGCAAGGTCGGCGCGCACCTGAGCTCCCGCGAAGTGCTGCTCTAGAACAAGCGTCCAGCCGGGTCCCCGTTCGGGTTCTGGACGGCGGGGGAGTAGGCCGATGCCAACGGGACCATGCCGTCCCGGTCCGCATTCCCCCTGCTCCTGCTCGCCGCGCTCGCGGCCGCGTTCGTGCTCAGCTATTCCGCTCTCTCAACCGCTTCGGTGAAGCGCGCGCCCGAGACCCTGACGGCGGTGGCGCCGGAGCTCCCGGCCCCGCCCCCGCCGGCGCCGAAGCCGAAGCCGCGCTGGCGCTCGCTCGTCTCCTCGCAGCGCGTCAGGCACCCGGTCGCGACCGTGCGCCGCTCCGTGCCGCTGCGGGTGCGCCCGAACGGCCGCGTGGCCGCTCGCGCGGGCACCAGCACCGAGTTCGGCAGTGCGCGCGTGATGAGCGTCGCGGCCCAGCGCGGGCCCTGGCTGGGCGTCGTCACGCCCGAGCTTCCGAACGGCAAGCTCGCCTGGGTCCACATCGAGAACAGGGGCCTCCGCCTTCGCCGCCACGCCTACTCGCTCCACGCGGACCTGTCCGGCCGCTGGCTCGAGCTTCGCAAGGGGGGCCGGCGCGTGCGCCGCATCACGGTGGCGATCGGGCGTCCGGGCTCCGAGACGCCCACGGGCCGCTTCGCCGTCACGGACAAGCTCCGCGGCTCGAGCTACGGCCCCTACTACGGCTGCTGCATCCTCGCCCTCAACGGGCACCAGCCCAAGCTGCCGGGCGGCTGGCGGGGCGGCAACCGGCTGGCGATCCACGGCACCAACGCGTCGGGCACGATCGGCGCCGCGGCTTCGGCCGGGTGCCTCCGGGCGGCCGATTCCGACCTGGCGGTGCTGATGCGGCGCGTACCGCTCGGCACTCCGGTGCTCATCCGCAACTGATCCCTCGGAATCCTGTTGACCGTGCTGGTGGCCGGGCTGGTCTACCTGCTGCTTGCAGCACTCACCGGCTCCGCCATCGTCCATCATCGGCGCGATTCTCGTCGCGGGCCCCCGAGTCGTTTCCGGCGCGGTTCCGTCCGGTTAGCCTTCCAGCATACGAACATGCGTTCGCTTCTCTCGACGCCTCAAGAGCTGAGCTCTCACCCGGTCGATGTAGGCCAGCGCACTGAGGCGATCATCCTCGCCGAGCTTGTCAAGCGGGGGCACACGGTTCTCGTCCCCTTCGGAACCAACCACCGATACGACCTCGTCCTCGATACCGGCGAGCAGTTCGTCCGGGTGCAATGCAAGACGGGAAGGCTCCGCGCCGGCGTCGTTCATTTCAACACCGTCAGCGTCCGGGCGAACACGGGACGAGCGTTCACGCGGCCGTACAACGGCGAGGCCGACCTGTTTCTCGTCTATTGCCCTGATACCGGACGGGTCTATGCTGTCGACGTCGGCGAGGCAGCCTCGTCGAACGGTGCGCTGCGCGTGGCTCCCACGGCCAACGGCCAGGCCAAGGGGATCCGCTGGGCGGCGGACCATGAACTGCCCGCCTAGCTCAACTGGAAGAGCACTTCACTTGTAATGAAGAGGTTGTCGGTTCGAGTCCGACGGCGGGCTCTACGTCAGATGACGAACTCGCGTGCCCGCCGCGTTGCCGTTGCGGTTCGGCCGGTATATCGGGCCTAACCGCAACCGCGTGGTCAGCTGGACTCGCTCGCCCCCACGGACGCGTGCTCGATGTTGCCGTGACCGTTCGAGGCGGCCGGGACCTGCTCGAGCGGCTCGAACTCGCCCGCGTCGTTCAGGCGGCGCTCCAGCTCCGCGAGCACCACTCCGAAGAGCAGGTGGCGCCAGGCGGCCTGGGCGAAGGCCCGGCGGTTGCCGCGCAGCGGCTCGAGGTCGGAGCGGGCGGGGTGGTGGCGGTCGATGAGGACCCCGAGCGGCCAGAAGCCGACGTGCTCGGCCATGGCCGCCGCCACGCCCGCCGCGAGCGGCGGGCCGGGCACCAGCGGGCGCGCCAGGGCGTAGGCGGCGCCGAACATCGCGCCGTTCGCCATGTGGAGGCCGAGGCCGGCTGCCGGCCAGGCCGGGCCGCGCGTGACCAGCTTGCCGAGCAGCTCCACGTCGTCGTAGCGCGATCCGAAGACGCGCTTGTCGAGCGGCTGCTGGGCGGCCCAGGCCACCGAGGCCGCTGCCCCTGCCAGGGCCCCGTTGAGTGTTCTCCGAAGCTCCATGGGCGCAGCGTAACGCGAGCGGCCCACCCGGGTAGCTCTTCTTCGATGGCCCACGACGGAGGACTGTGAGCTCGCGCCCGCTCGAGCACTACCACGAGCGCACTCGCCGCCGTGGCGTGAACGCGCTCGTGTACTGGCCCGCGCGCTGGGCCCTGAAGGCCGGCATCCTGGTCTACTTCCGCCTGCGCCGCCTCGGCACGGAGCACATCCCGGACGGCGGCGTGATCCTCGCCTCGAACCACCGCAGCTTCCTCGACCCGTTCGCGATCGGCTGTTGCCTCGGCCGCCCGATCTACTTCGTGGCCAAGCGTGAGCTCTTCAGGAACCCGCTGATCGGCTGGCTCCTGAACTGCCTCGGCGCTTTCCCGATCCGGCGCGGCGCGTCCGACGACGAGTCGATGGACACCGCCCTGGCGCTGCTCGAGCGCGGCCAAGCCGTCGTGATCTTCCCCGAGGGCACGCGCATCCGCACGGGCTCGCTGGCCCAGCCCAAGCGCGGCGTCGGACGCCTGGCGCTCCAGAGTGGCAAGCCCGTGGTGCCGATCGCCGTGACGAACTCGGAGCGGGTCCGCCGCGGCTGGCGCATCAAGCCGGTCAAGGTGCACATCCGCTGCGGGCCGCCGCTCACGTTCCCGCGCGTGGAGGACCCCTCGCCCTTCCTGGCCGGCGAGGTCAGCGAGCGGATCTGGCCGTGCGTGGAGCTCCAGTGGGAGTGGCTCGGCGGCCTGCCGCCGCTGCGAACCGCGGCCGTGGTCGGCGCCGGCTCCATGGGCACGGCCACCGCGGCCGTGCTGGCGCGCGCGGGTCTCCAGGTGCAGCTCGGCTGCCGCACCGGCGCCCAGGCGGAGGCGCTCTCCGCCGATCGCGAGAACGCGCGCTACCTGCCGGGCGTCCGGCTCGACCGCGCGATCGACGTCAAGACGGTCCCCGAGATCGAGCTCGCCGGGGTGGACGTCGTGGTCCTGGCCGTCCCGTGCGCGAGCCTGCCCGCGGCCGTCGGCGAGATCGGCGCCCGGGTCGGCGACCGCTCCGCCGTGCTCGTGGCCTCGAAGGGGCTGGTGCCGCCGCTCGGCACCACCCCTGCCGCCTACGTGTCGGAGCGGGTGCGAGCCCGCGCGGTCGCCACGCTCGCGGGCCCGGCGCACGCGCGCGAGGCGATCGAGCTCGGCGCCTCGGTGGTGCTCGCCACGCACGACGCCGACCTGCGCCGCCAGCTGCGCGACCTGCTCGAGGCGGGCGGCCTCACCGTGGAGGGCACGGACGACGTGACCGGCACGGAGTTCGCGGCCTGTGCGAAGAACGCGGCCGCGCTCGCTACCGCGGCGGCGGCCCCGCGAGGCGCGAACCTCGCCGGCGCCGCGGCCGGCCGCATCTTCTCCGAGGTCCACGAGCTGGCCCTCGCGAGCGGCGGGCGCAGCGAGGCCTTCGCCGGGCTGGCGGGTGCCGGCGACCTCGTGGCGACGGCCATCGCCGAGGGCAGCCGCAACCGCCGCGCGGGCGAGCTCCTGGGCGCGGGGATGCCCGCCGGGCAGGTGGAGGCCTTCATGGACCAGACGGCAGAGTCGCTGGCGACGGTGCCGCTGCTCGGCCTCGCATTCGAGCGCCAGGGGATCGACGCGCCGGTCACGACCGGCCTGCGCCGCGTCCTAGACGGCGAATCCTCTCTCGAGCAGTGGCTCGAGAGCGTCCAATCCGCGCGCCCAGGGCGGCGCCGGACCCACGCGGCATAGCGGGAGTAGGCTCCGTGGCGAGTGGAGGAGGTGGCGGACAAGCAGCGACTCGACCGCGACTTTACGGAGCTCTACAGGGCCCATCTGCGCGACGTCTACTCCTACTCGTACTACCGGGTGGGCAACCACCACGACGCCGAGGACCTCACGGAGCAGACCTTTCTTCAGGCCTACCGCCACTTCGAGCGAGCTCAGCGCGAGTCGAACGGCCGTCCGCTGCGGCCCTGGCTGATCCGCATCGCGCACAACCTCGCCGCGAACTTCTACCGCGACCGCTCCCGGCGGCCCGTCACCCAGCTGGACGACGCGAGCGTGCTGAGCGAGCCGCTCGGCACCGAGCAGCTGGTGGAGGACCGCGAAGAGGTGAAGGAGGTGCTGGAGGGCGTGTCGAAGCTTCCGGAGGACCGCCGCGAGGCCCTGATCATGCGCTTCGCGCTCGGCATGGACAACCGCGAGATCGCGCGGGCGCTCGGCAGATCCGAGGGAGCGACCAAGGTGCTCATTCACAGGGCTATAAAGCAGCTCCAGCAGGCACTGGAGGAGGAACGCGGTGAATGACGTGGACCGCGTCGAGCGGCTGCTGCGCTCCGCCCTCGTGCCCGTCGAGCCGCCCGAGGCGCTGAGCGACCGCCTGGAGCGCGGGCTGTCCGAG
>DASQER010000233.1:0-3269 GCA_035633575.1 Thermoleophilaceae bacterium | reverse complement strand
GCGGGCACGCTCGGTGCCCTCGAGGAGAGCCCGGGTCCCCAGGAGAGCCGGCGCGGCGAGAGAGAGAGACAGGCAGAGAGCTCCGGCGCCGACGAGGCACAGCCGGCGGCGATCGCGCGCCAGGGTCCGTCCGTCCAGGAGCACGAGGCCGACGACGGCCGTCTGGAGCACGATCTCCGCGCCCAGTGTGCTCGCTTGCAGCGCGGCGAGCGTCGCGAGGATCGCGGCGCGCCGGCCGTCCGGCCGGCGCGCCGCCGTGAGCAGTGCGCTGAGAACCCACGGCGCCCACGCCGCAGCTTGGAAGAGCTGAACCAGGCTGACGGTCGAGAGCACGAAGCCTCCCAGCCCGTAGACGGCCCCTGCCACCCAGGACCCCCAGGGGCCCATCCCGAGGCGACGCGACAGCCGGCTGGCGCCGGTGAGAGCGAGCAGGAGGTGCAGGGCGGCACCCACGCCGAGAGGCGCGCGCGCTCCCGCGAGCAGGAGCAGCCCGACGTCCACCGGGTAGGCCAGCAGCATCGGCTCGCCGGCGTTGCTGGTGGGATTCCACAGCGGCCACACGCCGTGACGAAGCGACTCGGCGGCGAAGGCATAGTCCGGCGCGTACTGCGACGAAAGGTCGCGGAAATAGAGGAGGCGCCCCCCGACGAGCGCGCCGCCGAACAGCCAGAGGACCAGCAGCAGGTGGGCGACGACGACGCCGGGCCAGGCCCGTGTCGCGGGCCCGGGGTCGGTCTCGAACGGGTCTCCGGCGACGGCCCGATCGGCCGGCGTGACGAGGCCGCGGTTGGGCATGCTCGGGGCGCATGTTAGCATCCGCGCCGTGACGTGCCGCCGGGCCGCCTTCTACCGTTGCCGCTGCTCATGACGTGGGCGAGCGCGCGCTACCGCCGACAGTCATCGGCTGGCGGCCATGATCCTGATGCTCGTGGGGGGAGCTAAGATAGCGCCGTGAGTTCGCCTCCCGACGACTCGATCGCGTTCACGCGGCCCTGGTTCGACGCACGCGAGGAGGCGGCGGTGCGCGAGGCGCTGGCGGGCCAGGTCTCGGGCGACGGCCCCATCGGCCGCCGGGTCGAAGCGCGGCTCGCGGAGCAGCTCGGCGCCTCCCGGGTCCTGCTCACGACCTCCGGCACGCACGCGCTGGAGCTCGCCCTGCTGGCGCTCGGGATCGGGCCCGGCCAGGAGGTCGTGTGCCCGTCGTTCACGTTCGTCTCGAGCGCCAACGCTGTGCTGCGCGTGGGCGCCCGGCCCGTCTTCGCCGACATCGAGGAGGACACGCTGGGCCTGGACCCCGCGGACGTCGAGCGGCGCCTCACGTCCCGCACCTCCGCTCTGCTCCCGGTGCACTACGCCGGCGTCGCGCCGGACATGGAGGCTCTGCTCGCCCTCGCCCGCCAACGCGGCCTGCGCGTGGTCGAAGACGCCGCCCAGGGGCTGGCCGCCACCTGGCGGGGGCGGGCCCTCGGTACGATCGGTGACGCCGGGTGCCTCAGCTTCCACGAGACCAAGAACATCACCTGCGGCGAGGGCGGCGCGCTGGTGGTGGCCGACCCCGAGATCGCGCGCCGGGCCGAGATCGCGCGCGAGAAGGGCACGAACCGCGCCGCCTTCTTTCGCGGGGAAGTGGACAAGTACACCTGGGTGGCGGAAGGCTCGAGCTACGTGCTCTCGGACGTGCTCGCCGCGATCCTCGACGCCCAGCTCGACAAGCTCGCGGAGATCCAGGCGCTCCGGACGGAGGTCGTGAGGCGCTACCGCGAGGGCCTGGGGGACTGGGCGGCCGAGCGGGGCGTGCGCCTCGCGCCCGAGCTGCCGGAGCGGGGGACGAACCACCACATCTTCTATCTCCTCTACCCGGAGGCGCGGCTGCGCGACGCGGCGCTGCGTGCGCTGCGGGGGCAGGGGATCCTGGCGACGTTCCACTACGTCCCCCTGCACTCGGCTCCCCACGCCCGCAAGCTCGGCGTGGACGTGGTGATGCCGGTGACCGACCGGGTGGCGGCCACTCTCCTCCGCCTGCCGCTGCACCCCCGGCTCGCCGCGCACGAGGTCGACCGGGTCGTGGCCGTGGTGCGCGAGACGGGGTCCCGCGCGTGAGCGGGGGCCGCCCGCACCTGAGCCTCGTGCTCGCCTGCTACAACGAGGCCGAGCACCTCCTCGCGAGCTTCGCCCAGATCCGCGAGACGCTCGAGCAGGCGGGCCGGCCGTTCGAGGTGATCTTCGTCGACGACGTGAGCCGGGACGGCACGCGCGCGATCCTGCAGGAGATCGTGGCCGCCCACAAGCACCTCGACCTCCGCGTGATCCTCCATGACACGAACCGGGGCCGCGGAGCCACCGTCACCGACGGCTTCCGCGCCGCGCGGGGCGAGATCTGCGGCTACCTCGACGTGGACCTCGAGGTGCACTGCCGGTACGTCCCGTCGCTCGTGCAGGCGATCGAGAAGGGCGCCGACGTGGCCACGGTCCGGCGCATCTACGCCCTCCAGCTGCTCTCGCTCGACCGGTACTTCATGAGCCGCGGCTACTCGTTCCTCGTCCGCCACCTGCTCGGCGTCTCCCTCCGCGACACCGAGACCGGCTTCAAGTTCTTCCGCCGTGCGACCGTGCTCCCGCTCCTCGACGAGATCGAGGACGGGGGGTGGTTCTGGGACACCGAGTTCATGGTGCGGGCGGCGCGCCGCGGGCTGCGGGTCGTCGAGGTCCCCGGGGCCTACATCCGCCGTGAGGACAAGACCTCGACGGTCAGGGGACTGCGCGATTCCGTGCGGTACTTCGGCGCGCTCCTCCGCTTCCGCCGCCGCCTGCGGTCCGAGGGGCGATGAAGGCGCTCCAGGAGATCGGCTGGGCGCGGGCCTTCCGCTTCGGCTTCTTCACGCTGGCCATGGTCCCCTATCGCCTCGCCCTGGTCCCGCAGCTGCGCGCCCCCTGGCTGCGGCTGCTGGGGGCCCGGATCGGCCGGCGAACGGTCCTCCACGACGTGCGCTTCTTCAACCTCTACCGGCGCGGGCTCGCCGGCCTCGACATCGGAGAGGAGTGCTTCGTGGGCGACGAGTGTCTCCTGGACCTCGCGGAAGGGGTGCGGCTCGAGCGCCAGGTGACCCTGGCCGAGCGCGTGCTCATCCTCACCCACACGAACGTGGGCTACCACGACCACCCGTTGCAGGCCCGCTTCCCGGCGATGGCGGCGCCGGTGGTGATCGAGAGGGGCTCGTTCCTGGGGGCGAACGTGACCGTCCTGCCCGGGATCCGCGTCGGGGAGCAGT
>DASQER010000232.1:0-2965 GCA_035633575.1 Thermoleophilaceae bacterium | reverse complement strand
TCCTGCGCTTGAACTCACCGGCCTGGAGGACGAGCCTGCACGCGCGCTCCTGGCCAGGGCCGTTACGGGCCGACTCGACAACCGAATCCGCGACCGGATCGTCGCCGAGACCGGCGGCAACCCGCTGGCGCTGCTGGAGTTACCGCGGAATATGAGCGCCGCGGAACTGGCTGGAGGCTTCGAGCTTCCGCCCGTGACAGATCTCTCGACTCGTATCCAGGATCAGTATGTGCGCCGCGTCGATGCCTTGCCCCAGGCGACCCGGCGCCTCATTCTGCTGGCCGCCGCCGACCCGGTCGGCGACGCAACACTCGTCTGGCGGGCGGCCCATCAGCTCAAGATCGGAAACGACGCGCTCGCACCCGCCAAGGGCGCGGAATTGCTGGAGATCGGCGCCCAGGTTCGGTTCCGCCATCCGCTGGTCCGCTCGGCCTTGTATCGAGCAGCGTCCCCGACCGAGCGGCAGCGCGCCCACGAAGCGCTCGCGGAGGTGAGCGATCCGGAGCTCGATGCCGATCGCCGCGCTTGGCATCGCGCGCTGGCAGCCTCAGGACTCGACGAGGACGTGGCCGCTGCACTCGAGCACTCGGCAGGGCGTGCGCAGACGCGCGGCGGCCTCGCGTCCGCGGCGGCCTTTCTCGAACGCGCGACCGCGTTGACCGCAGACCCGGCACAGCGCGTCCGGCGTGCGCTCCGCGCCGCGCAGGCCCAGCACGAGGCCGGCGCACCTGACGCCGCGCTTGCGCTGTTGGCAAGCGCGCAGGCAGGGCCGCTGGCACCCCTCCAGCGCGCGGAGGCGGAGGTGCTCCGCGCCGAGATCGCGTTCACCACGAATCGCGGCAGCGACGCTCCCCCGCTCACGGCCGCCAAGCAGCTCGAGTCCCTCGACGTGACGCTCGCGCGCGAGACCTATTTGGATGCCCTCACGGCGGCCCAGTTCGCCGGTCTGCTGGCCCCCGGTGTGGTTCAGCAGGTGGCGGAGGCCGCACGCGCAGCACCTCCGTCGCCGTCGCCGCGCGCGCCCGACCTTCTCCTCGACGGCTTGGCGGTGATGATCACCGAAGGACACCGCGCTGCTGCGCCGCTCCTGCAGAAGGCTCTCCGCGAACTCCGCGAGGGGGACATCTTGGCAAGCGGCGGGTTCCGCTGGCTCTGGCTTGCCGAAGCAGCAGCCCAGGAGCTGTGGGATCACGACACTTGGCAGGAGTTCGCCGTCCGCCAGCTCCAGCTCGTGCGGGATGACGGTGCACTGGCCGTGCTACCGCTCTCCTTCAGCGCGATCATCGTGGCGCAGATCTATGCCGGCGACCTCGCAGCGGCCGCCACTTTGACCGACGAGGTGAAGATCGCCACCGAAGCGACCGGCAGCCGACTCGCGCCTTACGGAGAGCTGATCCTCGCGGCCTGGCGGGGAAGGCAGAGCGAGCTCTCTGCGCTGATCGAGGCGACCCTACAAGAAGCGGTGCCGCGCGGCGAGGGAATCGGCGTGAGCACCTGTCGGTGGGTGACCGCGTTGCTGCACAACGGACTTGGTCACTACGAGGAGGCACTGGCCGCGGCCCAGCAAGTGATCGAACCGCCGAGGAAGCTGGACTGGCCGCTGCAGATGACGTTGCCGGAGTTCATCGAGGCGGCGGCCCGCAGCGGTCAGGCGCAGCATGCCCACGAGGCGTTGGAGCAGCTCGCTGAGATCACCCGCCCGAGCGGCGCCGACTGGGGGCTCGGGCTCGAGGCCCGCTGCCGGGCGCTGCTCAGCGAGCCCGACGCGGCGGAGCCGCTTTACAAGGAGGCGATCGAGCGGCTCGGTCAAACCCATGTCCGAGGGGAGCACGCGCGGGCGCACCTGCTCTACGGCGAGTGGCTGCGCCGCGAGGGCCGGCGGGTGGACGCCCGCACCCAGCTCCGCACCGCCTACGACAAGTTCGCCGGAATGGGTATCGAAGGGTTCGCCGAGCGTGCCCGTCGCGAACTGCTGGCCACCGGTGAGACCGTCCGCAAGCGCCGGGCCGAGGCTCGAGAAGAACTGACGCCACAGGAGTGGCAGATCGCGTACCTCGCCCGTGAAGGGCTGTCGAACCCGCAGATCGGTGAGCGGCTGTTCCTGAGCCCGCGCACCGTCGAGTGGCACCTGAAGAAGGTGTTCAGCAAGCTCGGGATCAAGTCACGCATGGGCCTGCATGACGCGCTCCCGGACCGGAAGCAGGACGCGAAGCGCGCATAGAGCCTGGCTGGACGCGCACTTGTCCGCCCGGGCTTCGACCAGGGCATGCACGGGTGCGATTGCCACCCCGCGCAGGGCAGATTGCTGGCATGCGCTCTCCTGCTGTCGGCACGGAGGCGGACGACACATGCCCTGACCGGAGCCGCCCTGGAGGTAGGCATGAGCAGTGACTATGACGTCATCGTGGTCGGTGGGGGCTCGCCCGGCGAGCACTGCGCCGGTGCGCTTGCCAAGGGCGGGCTGCGCGTGGCGATCGTCGAGCGCGAGCTGGTCGGAGGCGAATGCTCCTACTGGGCGTGCATCCCGTCCAAGACACTGTTGCGTCCGGGTGAGGCGGTGCACGCCGCGCGCGAGGCGGGCGCCAGGGCGGAGGTCGACGCCGAGGCGGCGCTGGACTGGCGCGACTTCATGGTCTCCAACTACTCCGACGCCGGACAGGAGCGCTGGCTGGCGGGACAAGGCATCGACCTGCTACGCGGCAGCGGCCGGCTTGCCGGGACGGGCGCGGTCGAGGTCGACGGCGTGCGCCACACCGCCGAGCACGTCGTCCTGGCCTGCGGCGCGGATCCGTTCATCCCCCCGATTCCGGGCCTGCGCGACCTCGCGGGCATCTGGACAAACCGCGAGGCAACGGGCATGAAAGCCGTCCCGCGCCGCCTGCTCATCATCGGTGGCGGGCCGGTCGGCGTCGAGATGTCGCAGGCCGTGCGTCGTCTCGGCGGCGAGGTGGTCATCGTCGCCGGC
>DASQER010000231.1:0-3358 GCA_035633575.1 Thermoleophilaceae bacterium | reverse complement strand
ACCAGGGGGCCGCCGCGGACGCAGCGCGGCCGTCGGCGCGCAGACGATCCGGGGGGTTGGGCGTTTTCGTTTCCATCTCGCAACGGAAAGCGACAAACCCGCTCGAGCGCGTACGGTTTGGGGCGTGCGCCCCGCCCGCCTTGCGGCCCTCGTGCTGGCGCTGATCGCGCCGGCAAGCTGCGACTTCTCGTCGCCCGAGCGCGACGCGCCGCCGCAGCGCAGTGAGCTCCACTCCTACGAGGGCCGCGTGATCCGCGGCTGGCTGCTCGCCCTCGAGCGCCAGGACTACGAGCAGGCGGCCTACTACTTCGCCCCCGGCGCGCTGATCGACCAGGGGCGCCCGTTCCGGCTGCGGACCCCCGCGCAGGCGATCGAGTTCAACTCCGCGCTGCCCTGCCGGGCGGATCTCGTGCGGCTCGCCGACGAGGGCAGGCGGGTGCTGGCGGCGTTTCGCCTGAGGGCCGGTCCGGGCGGGCGCTGCAGCGGCGTGGTGATGGTCCGCTACACGATCCGCAAGGGCAAGTTCACGGAATGGCGCCAGCTCCCCGGCGCTAATCCCGAGCCCGATCCTCCTCGATCAGCTTCCGCTCGGCTAGGCGGTTGTCCCGGCGCAGCTGGGCCTCGCGCTCCCTGCGCGTCTCGTCGGGGGTCTCCGGCGTGACCGGCGGGACCTCGATGGGCTTCCCCTCATCGTCCAGCGCCACCATCGTCAGGAAGGCGGTCGAGGTGTGGAGCACCTCGCCCGTGCGCACGTTCTCCGACTCCACGCGCACGCCGACCTCCATCGAGCTGCGCCAGGCCGCGTTCACGGTCGCCTTCACGGTCACGACCGCGCCCACGAGCACCGGGTCGCGGAAGCTCATCCGGTCCATCGCGGCCGTGACCACGCGCGCGCCCGAATGGCGCACGGCGGCGATGCCGGCGACCTCGTCGCAGAGGTGCATGATCACTCCGCCGTGGACGTTGCCGGTGTTGTTCGCGTCGGCGATGCCCATCCAGCGGGTGAGGATTGACCTGGATGCGGACGGGGGACGGGGCTCCACGAGGGTGCGGAGTCTAGGCCTCCGCACTACTCTTGGCCCAACGGAACGCGAGCGCGAAGGAGGCACGGCATGCCAGGGCTTGCCGGTCGGATGTCCACGGTGGTGAAGTCGAAGATCTCGAAGATGCTCGACCGGGCCGAGGACCCCGGGGAGACGCTCGACTACGGCTACCAGAAGCAGGTCGAGCTGCTTCAGAACGTGAAGAAGGGCATCGCCGACGTCGTCACGTCGAAGAAGCGCCTTCAGATGCAGTCGTCGAAGCTGGAGCAGCAGGTGGTGAAGCTCGACACCCAGGCTCGCCAGGCGCTCGCCCAGGGGCGTGAGGACCTCGCCCGCATGGCGCTCGAGCGCAAGACGCTCGCCCAAACCGAGCTGCAGTCGCTCGACCAGCAGATCAAGGAGCTCGAGCAGCAGCAGGAGCAGCTGATCGCCAACGAGCAGCGGCTGCGCCAGAAGATCGAGCAATTCCGTACGAAGAAGGAAGTCATCAAGGCCCAGTACTCCGCCGCCGAGGCCCAGGTGCGGATCTCCGAGGCCGCGAACGGCGTGGGCGAGGAGATGGCCGACCTCGGGCTCGCCATGCAGCGCGCCGAGGACAAGACCGAGACCATGCGCGCCCGCGCGTCCGCGGTCGAGGAGCTCGAGAAGGCGGGCGCCTTCGACGACATCACGGCGCTCGGCTCGGGACAGGACGACATCGAGCGCCAGCTCTCGGAGCTCACGAGCGGCGCCCAGGTGGACGACGAGCTGGCCAAGATGAAGGCCGAGCTCGGCTCGGGCGAGGGCGACTCGCCCGCACTCGAGCAGGGGAAGGAGAACGCGTGATCGTCCGCATCTCCGGGGAGGGGCAGTTCAAGCTGCCGGACGAGGACGCGGAGCGCCTCAACGAGCTCGACAACCGCGCGGTGGCCGCGGTGGAGCAGGGCGACGAGACCGGCTTCAAGGAGCTCTGGAGCGAGATGCTCGAGATCGTGGCAAGCGACGGAAGCGCCCTGCCCGACGACGAGCTCGTCGAATCCGACGTGATCATGCCGCCGCGCGACATCTCCTTCGAGGAGGCCAAGGGCGAGTTCAACGGCGACGGGCTGGTGCCGGACTGATGGACGAGGAGGCGTTCAACCTCTCTGTCAGGCGCTTCCTCAAGAAGCTCGGCGTGACCTCGCAGCGCGAGATCGAGTCGAGCGTGCGCGAGCTGATCGACGCGGGGGCGCTCAGCGGAAGCGAGACGCTCGAGGCCCGGGCGGTGGTGACCGTCGAGGGCCTCGAGCGTGAGATCGTGGTGACGGGCGAGATAGCGCTCGCCGGCGGCGAGCGGCCCGAGGGCTAGTTGCCCTCGTTCTCGCTCTCGCCCTCGTTCTCGTTCTCGTTCTCGCCGTCGCCCTCGACGGCGGTCACGTTGTAGTTCTCGTCGAGCCGGACGTCGACGGTCTTGCCGTCCTTGCCGGTGATCTCGACCTCCCAGGTGCCGCCGTTCTCGCCGTCGCGCTCGACTGCGTTGGCGGTGCCAGGGTGCTCGGCGAGTGCCGCGTCGCGGGCCTTGTCGGCCGCCGGGCCGCTCACCTGCTCACTTGCGTCCTCGCCTCCGCCGGCGGCGACGGCCGCGCCGACGCCTCCGGCACTGAGCGCCAGAACTGCGCCTCCGACTGCTATGTGCTTGCGAGTGATCTTCATGGGGATAGTTCTAGCCCTCGCCGATGAGATGAAAGTGAGAGTCTGGCAACTCCACCCAGGCGTCGAGGCCGCCGCCTTGGCGGGGCTCTCCGCCGGCGCGTCCGCCGTGCGATTTCGCCACCGCATCGACGATCGCCAGCCCCAGCCCGGCGCCGCCGCGCGAGCGAGCGCGGTCGCCGCGCGTGAAGCGCTCGAAGGCGCGGCCGTTCAGCGCCGGATCGAAGCCGGGACCGCGGTCGCGCACGTGCAGGCGGACGCCGCCTGCCGATCGCTCCGCTGAGAGCTCGACCGTGCCGTCGCCGTGGCGCAGTGCGTTGTCCACGAGGTTGGCGAGCGCCTGCTCGGCGCGCAGGCGGTCGGCGTGCAGCGCCAACCCGTCGGAGGGCGCCACGCGCAGCTCCCGCCCGGCCTCGGCCGCGCGGGCCCCGAAGCGGCGGGCGGTGGTGTGGAGGAGCTCGGCGGCATCGAGCTGCTCGGGCCGCACGGGGAGCTTGCCCTCGTCGGCGCGCGCCAGCACGAGCAGGTCCTCCGCGAGCTGGACCAGGCGGTCGCTCTCGCTCGCCGCCGAGGCGACGGCCGCCCGCAGCTCCTCGGCGGAGCGGCCCTCGCGCAGCGCCAGCTCGAGCTCGGCCTTGAGCAGGGCG
>DASQER010000230.1:0-2158 GCA_035633575.1 Thermoleophilaceae bacterium | reverse complement strand
CCTCTCGCGCGCCATGTTCATCACGACGGCGAACACGCTCGACACGGTCCCCGGCCCGCTGCGCGACCGCATGGAGCTCATCCAGCTCGCGGGCTACACGGAGGAGGAGAAGCTCCAGATCGCCAAGCGCTACCTCGTGCCGCGCCAGATCGAGCGCAACGGGCTCAAGAAGTCGCAGATCGCCTTCACGGACGCGGGCCTGCGGGCGATCATCTCCGACTACACGCGCGAGGCGGGGGTGCGCAACCTCGAGCGCGAGATCGGCAGCGTCTGCCGCAAGGTGGCGCGCCAGGTGGCCGAGGGGACCTTGAAGCGCAAGGTCTCGGTGAGCGAGCCGCGCGTGCGCGAGCTGCTCGGCCGGCCGCGCTTCCCGCAGGACGTCGTCAAGCGCCGCACGCGCGAGCCCGGGGTAGCCACCGGCCTGGCCTGGACGCCGGTCGGCGGCGACGTGCTGTTCATCGAGGCGACCGCGATGCCCGGCAACCCCGCGCACCCGCCGCGCCTGATCGTCACCGGTCAGCTCGGAGACGTCATGCGCGAGTCGGCGATGGCCGCGCTGTCCTACGTGCGCGGGCACGCGCACGAGCTCGCGCCCGAGCTGCCGAGCGACTTCTTCGCCACCCACGACATCCACCTGCACGTGCCGTCGGGCGCCACGCCGAAGGACGGCCCGAGTGCCGGGATCACGATGGCGACCGCGTTGATGTCGCTCGTGACCGGCCGCTCGGTGCGCTCGGACACCGCCATGACCGGCGAGATCACGCTGACCGGCCAGGTGCTGCCGATCGGCGGGCTGAAGGAGAAGTCGCTGGCGGCGCAGCGGGTGGGGATCAAGCGGATCATCGCGCCGAAGCGCAACGAGTCCGATCTCGAGGACATCCCCGAGCCGCTGCGCAAGGGCCTCGAGTTCCAGTGGGTGGAGGCGGTTGGCGAGGTCTTCGAGGCGGCGCTGGAGCCCGCGCGGAACGGGCGGAGGACTTCCAAGGGGCCCGTCGGGGGTATGCTCGCCCAGAGTTGAGAACATGACTCCAAGCGAGAGGTGAGCAAGTTGGCAGCGAAGAAGAAGGCGGCGAAGGCTGGGGCGGCGGCCATGGCCGTCAAGAACTCCCCCTATGTCCAGCGCGTCGTCGAGGACGAGGACCTGCGCGAGAACCTCTGGCAGGCCTACGAGTCCGCCCGCGACGCCGCTTCACGCCTCAGCAACGGCAAGTCGCCCACGAAGGCGATCTTCGACGACAAGAAGCTGCAGAAGGACCTCAAGATTGCGGCCGAGTCGTTCCGCGACGCGTCCGTCGCGCTGCGTGAGGCTCCCAAGCAGCGCAAGGGCCTGAGCTTCGGCCGGCTGCTCCTGCTGACCGTGGTCAGCGCCGGCGTCGCACTCGCCGTGTCCGAGGGCCTGCGCAAGAAGGTGCTCGACGCGCTGTTCGGAGCCGAGGAGGAGTTCGAGTACACCTCGACGACCACCACGCCGCCCCCGGCGGCGGCCGCGACGTCGTCGGCCGGCTCGGCCTCCAGCTCCTAGGCTCCTAGACCGGCAGCAGCGGGATATCCCAGAGGATCGCGGCCGCCACGCAGGCCGCGATCCCCAGTACCGTCGCGAGCACCCCGAACGCCTTCTGCACCGGTGACGCGTTCTCGGCGGCCTCCTTGGCGCCCTCGAGGCGGTCGAGGATCTTCTCCATCAGGTTCTCGGCCCACTTGAACTCGAGCGCGAGCATGCCGAGACCGAGGAACACGATCGCCCAGCCCGGGCCCGGCAGCGGGATCAGCGCGACCCCGCCGAGCAGGATCGTGAAGGCCAGGACCATGAACGCCACGCGGTAGGGCATGCTGCGCTGGACATGGCGCTCGCGGCGCCGCGCCAGCTTCTCCGACAGCGTCAGGTGCTGCTCGGGGGGCGAGTCGGAGCCGGTGCTCACCTCACTCCCCCGCGATGAAGTCGCGGACCTCGACCAGCGCGCCCGGCCGCTCGGCGGTGTCGGCGCCATGGCGTGCCAGCCAGGCTCCGGGGGGCACGTCGCGGTTCTCCTGCCATGCCAGCAGGATCGCATGCGGGTCGATCGCGTCCTTGCCGCCGGGATGGATCTCGAAGTGCACGTGCGGCGGCGTCGGCTCGGCGTCGCCGGTGTTGCCGGTGAAGCCGAGCACGGTGCCGGCC
>DASQER010000229.1:0-2652 GCA_035633575.1 Thermoleophilaceae bacterium | reverse complement strand
CTCTCGCTCGTCGATCGCGCGGAGTACAAGCGGCGCCAGGCGCCGCCGGGGATCAAGATCACCCCGCGGGCGTTCGGCCGTGACCGGCGGATGCCGATCACGAACCTGTATCGCGGCTAGTAGTGGCCCGCTAGCGCTAGCCCGAAGTTCCCTCGGTCGGCGCGTTGAGATTCGGCTTGGTCGCTGGCTTTGGGTGGTGTTGGGGGTGTTGGGGTGGTGACTACGCCCCGGCGAGTTGGAGCGCGCGGGCTTGTAGGTCGGTGGGTTCGGTGAGCTTGTCGTAGGTGGCGTCGGTGGCGGGCAGGCGGATGGTGTTGCGCGTTTGTAGGGCGAGTTCGGTGAGCAGGCTGCGGAAGCTGTGGGCGGGCTGGCCGGTGGGGGTGCGCTTGGTGCGGGCCTTGGCGTGGGCGGCTGGGGAGCGGGTGGCCTTGGCGACGGGGTCGGTGCGTTGGGGGGGCTGTTCGTCTTGGTAGGTCAGCTCGGTCCAGGCGTCGCGTAGGTGACGTTCGAGGTAGAGCGAGAGCATGCAGCAGAAGATGTGTGCGCGGACGCGGTGCTCGAGGCGGTGGTGGATCGGGCGGACTTCGAGCTCGGGGCCTTTGAGGACGCGGAAGGCCTGCTCGACGTGCTGCAGGTCTTTGTAGGCGCGCACGATCTCGGCCGTGTCGAGCTGGTCGGCGGCGACGGTGGTGCGCAGGATGTAGATGCCGTCCAGCGCGGCTTCGGCGGTGATCTGCTCGGGTTTGCGGCGGTAGGCGAAGTGGCCGTCGGTGATCTCGATGTCGAAGTGTTTCTTCATCCGGAAGCGCTTGATCGCGGGGCCGACGGCCAGCCCGATCTCGCCGGCGTCGATGAGCGTGCCGCGCTTGACGCGGTCGGCGATCGGCGCGAGCTCTGACTCGGTCGCGGCCAGCAGCTCGTCGCGCTTGCGGGTGCGCTCGGCGGCGACCAGCGGGTTGCGGCAGACGACCAGCCGTTCGCCGGGGAACGCGTCTGCGGTGATCTCGGCGAGGTTGATCTGATCGAACAGCGACGGCTGCAACGTGCCGGCCTGGGCCAGCTTTTTGACTTGGGGCGCCTTCAGCGCGGTGATCCACTCGACGCCGTCGGCGGCGGCCAGCGCCTCGATGTTCGTGCGGGTGACCATGCCGCGATCGGCGACCAGCACGATCTGGGCCAGGCCGAAGCGCGTCTTGAGCTTTGCAAGCTGCGCCGGGACGGTCTGGTGGTCGTGGACGTTGCCGGCGAAGACCTGCACCGCGACGGGCTTGCCGGCGCGGTCGGTCATCAGGCCGTAGACGATCTGCGGCGTGCCGCGCCGCCCGTCGCGGCTGTAGCCCAGCTTCGCCAGCGGGCACGTGCGGCCCTCGAAGTAGCTGGAGGACAGGTCATAGAAAACCATCTCACCGTCGCCGAGATGGCGGCCCGCGAGGCGCTGCTCGATGCGCTCCTGGCGCTCACCCAGCCAGTCCAGGGCGGCGTAGAGATCGTCCTCGTCGACGCCCTCGACACCGAGCTCGGACGCGAGCGTCGACTGCCCCAGCAACCGCGCGCTCTGAAGCTTCGAGCCCGGCGCCAGCACGCGCTGGACGATCAACGCGAGCGCCAAGTCACGCTCGCGCGACGGCGCACGGTCCAGCAGCCGCGCCAGGTCCAGGCGCCGCGCCATCGCCAGCACCGCGCTGACATGACCGGCCGGCAGCGACCGCTCGATCGCAAACGCCGCATCGGCGGGCACGTAGCGTTCGCCGCGCAGCGCCCCGCGCACCAGCTCGATCACCTCCTCGGGCAGATGCGAGAGGTTGGCCAGCGTCTCGTTGCGGACCTTGCCGCCCTCGCGATAGGACCGGCGCAGCAGATGCGTGACGTACTCGCGCTGCGCACCCTGCCGACGGTTGGTGACGACATGCATCGCCCCAGAAGGGCGCGGACGACGACTCATGCCCGCAACGTACCGCCCCAACCGGACGGATAATTACTGACTACATCCAGACACAACGAAAACGCCGCAATCCCCCACCAACACAGAGATCACGGCCCCGATCAACCGTGACTACAAGGGGAACTTCGGTCTAGAGCCGGCCGGCGTCGTGGGCAGCCTGCTCGGCCGCGTCGAGCTGACGCTCGACGCGCGCGAGCCCGCGGTCCCAGAAGCCGGGGTCGGCGAGGTCGATGCCGACGATCTTCCCGAGCTCCTCGGGCGAGCGCGAGCCGCCGGCCTCGAGCAGCTGGAGGTAGGCGGGGACGAACGCATCGCCCTCCTCCTCGTAGCGGCCGTAGACGGCGAGGGCGAGCAGCTGGCCGTAGGCGTAGGCGTAGACGTAGCCCGGAACGCTGACGAAGTGGTGCACGTATGACCACCAGCTGCGGTAGTTGTCGGTGACCTCGACGGCGTCGCCCAGGAGCTCCTCCTGTGACTGCGCCCACAGGTCGCCGATGTGCTCGAGCGAGAGCTCGCCGTGCTCGCGCCGCTCGATGTGGATGCGCGCCTCGAACTGGTTCATGGCGATCTGGCGGAAGACGGTGGCGATCGAGCCCTCGATCGACTCGGCCAGCAGCGACAGGCGCGACTCGGGCGTCTCGGCGCGCTCGAGCAGGCGCCCGAACACGATCGTCTCGCCGAACACGCTCGCGGTCTCGGCCAGCGTCAGC
>DASQER010000228.1:0-7014 GCA_035633575.1 Thermoleophilaceae bacterium | reverse complement strand
GCGTCGGCGGCGGCCCCGAGCCGCTCCAGCGTCGGCCGCGCTCCGGCGCCGGCGGCGAGCGCGTAGACGCGGGCCAGCATCACCGTCGCCGCGATTCCTCCGGCCTTCAGGTCGACCGCGCCTTCGTCCGTGTGGATCCGTCCGAAGGGGCCCAGGGGCGGGCGGAACGTCAGCGCCGCCCGCGCCATCTGGTGCAGGAACAGTGCGCGCCTTCCGCCCGCGAGGAGGATCTCGTCGAGAGGCTCGAGCGAGAGCCCGCCGTGAACGGCGCGGAAGTCGAGGAAGATTTGCGCCTCGAGCAGGGCCTGAGGCTCCGGCACCTCCAGCCACTGCCTGAAGAGCGCCTCCCAGTCCGCGAGCGGCCGGCACCAGTTGGTCGCCATGTAGCCGCCGGGGCAGCGCGGGAAGCCGGCCTGGATGAGCCCGTCCACGACCCGGCTGGCGAGGCTCGTGAAGTAGGCGCGGGCGTCGCCCCCGTCCTCCAGGTACACGAGCGCGTTGTCCTGATCGGTGAGCAGGACCTGCTCCATCCGTCCCTCGGAGCCGAGGACGACCCACGAGTACGGGCAGGGAGGGGGACCGAGCTCGCGCTCTGCGAGCCCCAGCAGCCCCTTCACGAGCGCGTCGTTGACGGTCGCGAGCACCCGGGCGATCTGGACCACGCCGAGCCCGCCCTCGAACAGCGCCTCGGCGATGCGCGCCACCTCGCGCGAGTAGTCCGCGGGCACGTCGGCGGGCTGCTCAAGGTGCTCGACGCGGCTTACGAGCAGGAGCGGGCTCCTGGCCCGATGCCGGAGGAGCTCGGTGTCCCTCACGATCCCCACGATCCGCCCGCCTCGGGTCACGGGCAGGTGATGGACGCGTCGCTCCAGCATCCTGCGCAGGACTTCGAACAGCGGGGTGTCGGCGGGAAACAACTCGAGCGGGCTGCTCATCACTGCGCGTACCGGCGTGTCGGGGCTCAGGCGCTCGGCCAGGACGCGGCTGCGCAGGTCGGTGTCGGTGACGATGCCGGGCGGCTCGTCCGTGATGAGCGCCGAGCTGCTTCCGGCCTCGCGCATGGCCAGGGCGGCCTCGGCCACTGTCGCCTCCGGGCTCACGGCGAGCGGCGGCCGGCTGACGAGCGCCCCGATCGGGGTGGTGAGGTCCTCGACGAGACGGGCGGCCTCCAGACCGCCCACTCCGTCGAGGGCCGGCTCGATCTGGCTGGTCGGTTCCATGGCCCCCGTGAGAGAGTGTAGAAGCGGAGAGTGTCCTTGTGCCGGAGCTAACATGACCTTTCCACCGCTTTTTCGCCAAGGAGAAGGACGCGCGTGAACCACGGTCGGAAGGGCGAGCGCCTGGTCGCCTTGGCGTTCCTCGGGTTCCTCCTCTTCGACTATCCGCTCCTGTCGCTGTTCAGCACGGAGGGCACGGTCGCCGGCGTCCCGGTGCTGTACGCCTACCTGTTCACGAGCTGGGGCGTGCTGATCGCGCTCATGGCCCTCGTGGTCCGCAAGTCGGAATGACCCTCCGCGGCTGAGTCGATGCTCGAGACCCCGGTCATCCTCGTCGTCTCCTTCGCGTATCTCGGCCTGCTCTTCGCCATCGCCTACTGGGGCGACAAGCGCGCCGCCGCCGGCCGCAGCATCATCGCGAGGCCGTCCATCTACGCTCTCTCGCTCGCCGTCTACGCCACCTCATGGACCTTCTACGGCAGCGTGGGGCGCGCCGCCAGCACCGGTGTGGGCTTCCTGCCCATCTACCTCGGCCCGACGCTCATGTTCGCGCTCGGGTGGCTCGTGCTGCGCAAGATCATCCGCATCAGCAAGGAGAATCGCATCACGTCGATCGCCGACTTCGTGGCCTCGCGCTACGGCAAGAGCACACTGCTCGGCGGGCTGGTGGCGGTCATCGCGGTCGTCGGGATCGTGCCCTACATCTCGCTGCAGCTGAAGGTGATCTCAAACACCTTCAGCATCCTGCGGGAGTACCCCGAGATCGTCTCCCCGAGCGAGCTCGGCTCCCCGTCGCTGTTCGCCGACACGGGCCTCTACGTCGCTCTGGTCCTGGCCGCGTTCACGATCGCGTTCGGCACCCGCAAGCTCGACGCGACCGAGCGCCACGAGGGGATGGTGGCGGCGATCGCCTTCGAGTCGGTCGTCAAGCTCGTGGCCTTCGTCTGCGTGGGGCTGTTCGTCACGTTCGGGGTCTTCGGCGGCTTCGGCGACCTGTTCGGGCGCGCGGCGGCACTCCCGCAGGCGGACGAGCTGTTCACGCTGGGCGGCCCCGACACCGGCTACATGAACTTCATGTGGCTGACCGTCCTGTCGATGCTCGCCATCGTGCTCTTGCCGCGGCAGTTCCAGGTCGCGGTGGTGGAGAACGTGGACGAGCGCCACGTGAGCAAGGCGATCTGGCTCTTCCCGCTCTACCTGCTCGCGATCAACGTCTTCGTGCTTCCGATAGCCCTCGGCGGGCTCGTGAGCTTCCAGGGCGCGGGCGTCGACGCCGACACCTTCGTCCTAGCGCTGCCGATGGCGGAGGGCCAGCAGGGCCTGGCGCTGTTCGCCTATCTCGGCGGACTGTCCGCGGCCACGGGGATGCTGATCGTCGAGACGATCGCGCTCAGCACCATGGTCTCGAACAACCTCGTGATGCCGGCGCTGCTGCGCGCGAAGGCGTCGCGCGTGACGGAGCGCAGGGACCTGAGGCGGCTCATCCTCGGCATCCGTCGGGCCGCCATCGTCGTCGTCCTGCTGCTCGGGTACGCGTACTTCCGCGCCGCCGGCGAGGCCACGGCGCTCGTCTCGATCGGCCTCGTGTCCTTCGCGGCCGTCGCGCAGTTCGCTCCGGCGGTGCTGGGCGGGATCTTCTGGAAGGGCGGGAGCAAGAGCGGCGCGCTCGTGGGGCTGAGCGCCGGCTTCCTGCTCTGGGCCTACACCATGCTCCTACCGTCGTTCGCGCGCTCCGGCTGGCTGCCCGAGAGCTTCTTGGAGGACGGGCCCCTCGGCGTCGAGGCGCTCAGACCGGAGCAGCTCTTCGGGCTCGCGGGGCTCGACGGAGTCTCGCACGCCATGTTCTGGAGCATGCTGGTCAACGTGGGCTGCTACGTCGGGGTCTCGCTGTTCTCGCGGCGGAGCGCCGCCGAGCACGGTCAGGCGGCGCTGTTCGTCGACGTGTTCCGCCAGCCGGGCGAGGGCTCGCGCTTCTGGCGTGGCACCGCCTCCGTGGCGGACCTCGAGTTGCTGCTCGCGCGCTTCCTCGGGCCGCGCCGGGCGAGCGAGGCGCTGGCGGAGTTCGCACGCGGGCGCGGCCTTGTGTGGTCCGAGGCGGCCGAGGCCGACGCCGAGGTCGTCCACCACGTGGAGAGGCTGCTGGCGGGCTCGATCGGGGCGGCGTCGGCGCGGGTGATGGTTGCCTCGGTCGTCCAGGAGGAGCCGCTCGGCATCGAGGAGGTCATGGATATCCTCGACGAGACGTCCGAGGTGATCGCCTACAGCCGCGAGCTCGAGCGCAAGTCGCAGGACCTGGAGGCCGCGACGGCGGAGCTGCGCGCCGCCAACCGGCGGCTGAAGGAGGTCGACCGGCTGAAGGACGACTTCGTCTCGACCGTCACGCACGAGCTGCGCACGCCGCTGACGTCGATGCGGGCCTTCTCGGAGATCCTGCTCGACAATCCGGAGCTCGAGACGTCCGAGCGCGAGCGGTTCCTGCGGATCGTGATCGAGGAGATCGAGCGGCTGACGCGGCTCATCAACCAGGTGCTTGACCTCTCGAAGATCGAGTCGGGCAGGGCGGACTGGCAGATCGCCGAGGTCGACCTCAGGGAGGTCATCGAGGACTGCGCGGCGGCGACCGCCCAGCTCTTCGCTGACTGCGAGGCCGAGCTCGACGTGTGGTTGCCCGAGACGGCGCCGCCCGTCGCCGCCGACCGCGACCGCGTCAAGCAGGTCATGCTGAACCTGCTCTCGAACGCCGCGAAGTTCTGCGCCCCGGGAAGAGGGCGGGTGGCCGTCGAGCTCAGGGTGGACGGGGGCGCCCTGCGCGTGGACGTGCGCGACAACGGTCCCGGCATCCGGCCCCAGGACCAGCAGGCGATCTTCGAGAAGTTCCGGCAGGGTGGCGACGGGCTGACCGAGCGGCCGCAGGGCACTGGACTGGGGCTGCCCATCAGCCACCAGATCGTCACGCATCTCGGCGGCGAGCTGTGGGTCGAGAGCGCGCCGGGGAGCGGCGCAACGTTCTCGTTCACGCTGCCGCTGGCCGGCTCGCCGGTGGGCACGACCGAAGGGAAGGGCTAATGGCGAGCAAGGTCCTGATCGTCGACGACGAGCCGAACATCGTCACGTCGCTCGAGTTCCTCATGCGGCAGAGGGGCTACGAGACACGCGTCGCGCGCGACGGGGACGAGGCCCTGGCCGCGGTCGAGAGCTTCCGGCCCGACCTCGTCCTGCTCGACGTGATGCTGCCGGGCAGGGACGGCTTCGAGGTGTGTCAGAAGCTCCGCGCCGAAGGCTGGGCGGACCTCAAGATCGTCATGCTCACCGCCAAGGGCCGGGATATCGAGATCGAGAAGGGGCTGGCGCTGGGCGCGGACGCGTACGTGACCAAGCCCTTCTCCACCGGGGAGCTCGTCGCGCGGGTGTCGGAGTTGCTCGAGGGGGAGGCGTGAGCGTCAAGCTCAAGTTCGTCCTTGCGCTGGCGGGCCTGTTCGCGTACGTGCTCGCAGGCCTGGCCGCGCTCTGGGCTGCGATCGCGTCGGACCTGCGGCCGGATGATCGGTCGGTGTTCGAGCGCGTCTTGCGCGACGAGGCGGGCTTGGCGGTCTTCCTCGGCCTACTGTTCCTCCTCGGGCTCGGCCTCGTCGTCGGCGTCTTCTTCAGGCTCTACGTGCTTGCCCCGGCGCGGCTCGCGCGCGAGACGAGGCTCATCGCCACCGCGAACCCAGGCCACCGCATCGAGGCGGGAGGGCCGGCGGAGCTGAGCCGGGTCGCCGAGGCCGTCAACGAGTTGGCGGATCGCTCGCAGACTGCGCAGGAGGACGTCGGGGGGCAGATCGCCTCCGCGAGAGCGGACGTCGAGCAGGAGCGGAACAGGCTGGCGGCGCTCATGTCGGAGCTGACGCTCGCCGTGCTCGTCTGCAGCGTCGAGGGGCGGATCCTGCTCTACAACGGCGCCGCCAGGCAGCTCCTCGGGGGGGAGGAGCGCGCGGGCGGGCTCGTCGGGCTGGGCCGGTCGGTCTTCGGGATCCTCGATCGGGGCCTGGTTGCCCACGCGTTCGAGCGGCTCGGCCACGGGGCCGAGGGCGATGGGGCGGCGCCGGCCGTGCACCTGACGGCGACCGCGGCGGGCGGCCAGCTCGTTCGGGTCGGGGCGGCACCGGTCCTGGACCACGACGACGAGATCACCGGCCTTGTGCTGACCCTCGAGGACGTGAGCCGGAGGGCGGAGTCCGGCGCTCGGCGCGATGCCCTCCTGCGGTCGCTGACGGAGGGGACCCGCGCCTCGGTCGGCACGATCAGAGCGGCCGTCGAGAGCATGCTCGACTACCCGGAGATGGACAGCGCGGACAGGCAACGGTTCACGGCGATCATCCGCGACGAGGCGGTCGGGCTGAGCGACCAGGTGGAGGAGGCGCAGCGGGAGTCCGCCGGCGACCTGAGGTCGCAGTGGCGGCTCGCGGACATGCTCGGAAGGGACCTCCTCGCCGCGCTCCAGCGCAGCCTCGAGAGCGAGCTGGGGGTCGAGGCGAGCGCCGAGGACGCTGGGGACGACCTCTGGCTGAAGGTGGACAGCTACGCGCTCGTGCAGGGGGTGGCCTACCTCGCGAGCCGCTTGCGCGACGACGCCGGCATAGCGCGCTTCTCGCTCCATCTGCGCGAGGCAGGGCGCCACGCGCGGCTCGACCTGACCTGGGAAGGGGAGCAGCTGGACGAGGAGACGCTGCGCGCGTGGGCGGGGCAGCCGCTCCAGAGAGACGGCGGAGGCATCCCGGCGACCCTCAAGGACGTGGTCGAGCGGCACGGAGGCGAGCTCTGGTGCCAGGGCGACGCGACCGCTCGGACTGCCTACGTGCGGCTGCTCCTGCCGATCGCGGACACGGCGCCCGCGGCGCGACCGGAGCCACGCCCGTCGCGCGCGCCCGCGGAGAGCCGGCCGGAGTTCTACGACTTCGACCTCTTCCGCCCGGCCGAGCGGGGGCGGGAATGGGACGAGCGGAGCCTGGAGGAGCTCGCCTACACGGTGTTCGACACGGAGACGACGGGGCTCAACCCATCCGTGGACGAGGTCGTCTCGTTCGGGGCCGTGCGAATCGTCAATGGGCGGCTGCTGCGGCAGGAGACGCTCGATCAGCTCGTCGATCCCAGACGGCCGATCTCGGCGGCATCCGTCAGCGTCCACGGGATCTCGGCCGAGCTCGTTCAGGGCGAGCCCACCATCGAGGAGGTCCTTCCCGCCTTCGCGCGCTTCTGTGAGGACACCGTCCTGGTCGGGCACAACGTCGCATTCGACATGCGCTTCCTCGAGCTGAAGGAGGAGCGGACAGGCGTCCGGCTCACGCAGCCCGTCCTTGACACCCTGCTGCTTTCCGCCGTCGTGGAGCCCGAGCACGAGGACCATTCGCTGGAGGCGATGGCGGCGCGTCTCGGCGTCAGCGTGATCGGACGGCATACGGCGCTCGGCGACGCGATCCTCACCGGCGAGGTCTTCCTGAAGCAGGTCCGGTTACTCGCCGCGCAGGGCGTCGTCACGCTCGGGGACGCGCGCGAAGCCGCGCGCAGGACCTATCTCGCGCGCATGAGCGATTCCCTGTACCCGCGCGCCTGACCGTAATCGCGAGCTCCGCCCTCCGGGATGCCGAAGTTTCGCGACCCGGCACCAAGACATATACTGCGCGCGCAACCAACCGGGAGGACGGACCCCGTGGCCGAGTCGCAACAGGTCAGTGGCGGGCTCGAGCAGCACCAGGAGATCGACTGGGAGGCCGCGGAGCGGTCGCCCGAGTTCCGGGCGCTGATCGCGAAGCGTCGC
>DASQER010000227.1:0-2583 GCA_035633575.1 Thermoleophilaceae bacterium | reverse complement strand
CTACTACGACCTGGTGGCCCGCCGGCGCTAGCGCCCGTAACGCTCGCCGCGTGGGTGGTCTTTGGGCATTGAAGGGTGGGATCGTCGCGTTTGTGTCGCTATGCGATCGGATCTCGACGACCGCCCCTCCACAACTCGCCTTTCGCCGCGCTGGCAAGAGCCGGTGGCGCGTTGGCACGCGCATGGAGCAGCCAACGCACCACTCACCGCTCCCGACGGGGGGAGAGGCGACTTGTGGATGGCCACTCCTTCACCGCTGCCGTAAACGCAGCGGGCACCGCCCGCTGCTTGCCGCTCAGCGCCCGTAACGCTCGCGGCCCAGCACCAGCTGATCGGGCAGCGCCGTGCGCGCCGGCGGCGAGGGGTCGGCCACGACCGACACGGTCTCGGCGACGCTGCGCGTGACCGCGTGCTTCGCATCGCCCGCCTCGACCACGACCTCGTCGTCGCCGCCGTGAGCGAGCACGCCCTCGAGGCCGGGGGTCAGGCCGGTGTCCTTGAGGTAGTGGAGCAGGTCCTCGGCCTCGTTCTCGAAGCGCAGCACGCGAACCTTGGCGCCGACCTCCACGTCGGCGAGCGGCACGCCCTCCTCGCGCTCGCCCTCGAAGATGGGATGCCCGTGCGGGCAGGTCTTGGAGTCGCCGATCGCCTGCAGCATGCGCTCCTCGACAACCGGTGACATCCAGTGCTCGAGCCGCTCGGCCTCCTCGTGCACCTGGTCCCAAGGGATGTTGAACACGTCGGTCAGGAAGCGCTCGATCAGCCGGTGGCGGCGCACGATGCCGGCGGCGTGGTCCTTCCCCGAATCGGTGAACTCGAGCGACTTGTCCGCCGCCCGCGTCACGTAGCCGTCCGCCTCGAGGCGGCCGATCATCTCGTGCACTGTCGGAGCGGAGACCTGCATGGCGCGGGCGATGTTTGCGCCAGTGATCGGCAGTCCCGCCTCCTGCAGCCAGTACATGATCTGGAGGTACTCCTCCTCGGCGACGGTGGCCTGCTCCTGAGACATGGCGGGCATCCTATCCGGCGCTGACTAGCATCCCCGCCGATGCAGATCGGCCCCGGGACTCGCGTGTTGGTGACGGGCGCCTCGCGCGGCATTGGCGAGGCGATCGCCCGCGCCTTCGCCGCGCGCGGCTGCACGCTCGGCCTGGTGGCGCGGCGGCGGGGACCGCTCGAGGAGCTCGCCGGCGACCTGCCGGGCAGCGGGCACGCGGCCATCGAGGGCGACGTGGCCAACCCGGACTCGATCGCGCGGGCCGTCGAGCAGTTCGGCGACGTGGACGTGTTGGTCGCCAACGCGGGGATCACGCACTACAGGCCGTTCGCCGAGCAGCCGCTCGAAGAGGCGCGGCAGATGAACGACGTGAACTGGCTCGGCACCCTCCACACCGTGAAGGCGGCGCTGCCGGGGATGATCGAGCGCGGCCGCGGCCACATCGTGGTCGTCTCGTCCGGCGGCGGGGTGCGCGGCTTCCCCAACGCGGCCGTCTACAACGGCACGAAGGCCGCCCAGCGCGGCTTCGCCGAGGCGCTGCGCCACGAGCTGCACGGCAGCGGCGTCTCGGTCACGACCGTCTACCCGGGCGAGATCGCCACTTCACTCCACGACCACGAGCTGGAGCGCATGCCCGACTGGTACCGGATGGACCGCCGGGCCCCCGCGGGGCCGCTGGGGGAGCAGGTCGTGGAGGCCGTGCAGAACGACCGCCGCGAGCTCTTCTACCCGCCGGTGGTGCGGCTGCTGCGCGTGGTGAACGGCATCTCGCCGCGCCTCGGCGACCTGATGCTGAGGCGAATCCTCGGCCGGAGCGTCGCGCCGCGGTGACGCTGCCGCTGAAGCCGCCGGTCCAGCCGCAGCTCGCGCGCTCCGCGAAGGAGCTGCCCGAGGGCGAGGGCTGGCGCTACGAGCCGAAGTGGGACGGCTTTCGCACGATCGTGTTCCGCGACGGCGACGAGGTGCGCCTCCAGAGCCGCAACGGCAAGCCGATGAACCGCTATTTCCCGGAGGTCGTGGAGCAGGTGCTCGAGCTGCCGCACGACCGGCTCGTGCTGGACGGCGAGATGATCGTCGTGGTGGACGGCGTGCAGGAGTTCGACCTGCTCTCGCAGCGCATCCACCCGGCCGCCTCGCGCGTCGAGCGGCTGCGCCAGGAGACGCCCGCGGCCCTCGTGGCGTTCGACCTGCTGGCGGAGGGCGACGAGACCCAGCTCGCGCTTCCCTACGACGAGCGCCGCGAGCGGCTCGCGGCGGTCGTGGCCGATCCGGTGCAGCTGACGCCGATGACGGCGGACCGCGATGCGGCCGGCCAGTGGCTCACGGGCCAATCGGAGGGCGTGATCGCAAAGGAGGGCGGTGCGCCCTACCGGCCCGGCGAGCGCACCGGGATGGCCAAGATCAAGCGCGTCCGCACTGCGGATGCCGTCGTGGCCGCCTTCCGCTTCGGCAAGGAGGAGGGCACGGTCGGCTCCCTGATCCTGGGTATGTACGACGACGACGGGGAGCTGCGCGTGGTCGGGCATACCTCGGGCTTCCGCGCCAGGCAGAAGCGCGAGCTGCTCGAGCTGCTCGAGCCACACCGG
>DASQER010000226.1:0-6944 GCA_035633575.1 Thermoleophilaceae bacterium | reverse complement strand
GGGCGCGCGCGCTCACGGCGCGCCGGCGGGCGGCCGCGAGACGGCGGTCGGCTCAGGTGGTGACCTCGGCGCCGGCGCCCGCGCCGCCCGCGCCGGCGCCGGCGCCTGTGCCGGTTGCGGTTCCCCAGGCGCCCGTCCCGGTCCCGCGGCCGGCTCCACCACCCCCGCCGGCCGAGTTCGACGATTCCGGATGAGGCTCGCCTGGCGACATCCGGGTCCCGTGCGGTTCGACGAGGGCGACTACGTGGCCGGCCACGTGATCACTCGCCTTGTCGGTCCGCGCGGCGCCGGCGAGCTGATCTACGACGCGCAGGCGCGCGACGGGAGCGACGTGAGCATCGTGGTCTCGGGCGTGCCTCGCGGACAGCGCGACGAGCGGGCGCGCTTCCGCCGGGGCGCACGGATCCGCGCGGCAGCGGACCACCCCGGGCTGCTGCCGGTGCGGGGATATGGGGAGCACGCCGGCGCGCCCTTCCTGGTCACCGACCCGTATCCGCGTGAGACGCTCGCCGACCTGCTCGACGGGGAACCGATTCCTGCTGACGAGACGTTGCCGATGCTAGCTTCGGCGGCCGAGGCGCTCGACCTCTGCCACGGGCTCGGGCTCACCCACCAGAACCTGAGCGATGAGAGCCTGCTGCTCGACGGAGACCGGCTTGTCCTAGATGGGTTCGGACTCACGACGGCCAGCCCGAACCGGATCTGGGGCAGTGTTGCCATTGGCGACCACTACGCCACGCCCGAGGAGATGCGAGGCGAGCCGCTCGAGTCCGCCGGCAACGTGTACTCGCTTGCGGCTGTGCTCGTGCACGTGCTGACCGGCAGCCCTCCCTACGAAGGGGAACAGGTGACGCTCACGTATGCGCATCTCGCCGAGCCGCCGCCACGGCCGAGCGAGGGAGCGCCGCAGCTCGGCCATGCGATCGACGGGGTGATCGCGTGGGGGATGGACAAGGAGCCGTCGCGCCGCCCGCCATCCGCGGCCGCGTTGCTGCAGGCGGCAGCCGACGCGCTGGGCGTCGCGATGCCGGCCTCCCGAGCCGGTGTTGTGGTCGTGCCGCGCAGGGCCGCCGCTCGCGCGCGTGATGGAGACGGGCGACCGGGCGCGTCCCGGCGTCGCTGGCTGACGCCGGCGGCCGTGTCGGCGGTCGCCGTGATCTGCGCGGCCGCGGCCGGCGGCTTCGTCACCGGATCGATCGCCAAGCCCTTCGGCGGCGAACCCGCGACGGCACCCGAGCGGCGGTCCGACGCCCGCCTGATCGGCCGGCTCGACGAGCGGCGCGGCCAGCTGCGAGCCCAGCTTGCCGACGCGCGCCTTCCCCAGCAGCAGTCCATGGCCGCCGCGGAGCTCGCGTCGAGCTACCGCGACGCGGCGCGCACCGCCCGGTCGCCGGCCATTGGTGCAGTCGCGCACGCTGCGAGCAGCGCGTACGGCGAGCTCGCGGGCGCGGCCGAGGCGGGCAGTGCGGCTCGGTTCGCGGACGCCTCGGAGGCTGTCAGGCGCGCCGAGGAGCGTCTTGCCGCAGTCACGGCGCGCTCCGCAAATTTGCAGGATGAGCGCAAATAGATAGGATTCAGGTCGTGTCGTCCGCAATGAGGCGCGCCGGATGTGCGCTCATATCCAGCCTCGCCCTTCTGGCCATCGCCGCGCCCCCCGCGCTGGCCAACCCGGACGGCAGGGCCGTGGCGGTTCAGTCGCTCGCGAACGGCGCGAAGCGGATCACGTACAGGATCGGCCCGTTCAAGGTCATCCCGGGGCAGAACGAGATCGGCGTCGAGCCGGTCATGGAGAAGCCGCAGGTCGACGGCTACTTCACCCGGGTCCGCCCGGACCTGACCTACCTGGATGGGCGCGTCCCCGGTGTCGACGTCATCCACCTCCACCACGGCGTGTGGCTGAACCTCTCACGGAGGGACGCGACCGCGCCGTTCCTGCCGGAGCGCTTCATGGCGGCCGGCGAGGAGAAGACGCGGTTGCGCCTGCCGAGGGGCTACGGCTATCCGGTCAAGGCGACCGATGGGCTGCTGCTCAACCACATGATCCACAACCTGACGCCGATCCCGACGCAGGTGTACATGGCCTACCAGGTCGACTTCGTGCCGGCCGACTCCCGTGCGGCCCGGGGAATCCGCCCAGTGAGGCCGATATGGATGGACGTGCACAACGGCAGCGCCTACCCCGTCTTCAACGTGCAGAAGGGCTCGGGGGAGAAGGGCCGCTACACGTACCCGAACGACGCCGGGAATCCCTACCTGAACGGCTCGAAGCGCAACGAGTGGGTGGTCGACAGGCCGGGCGTGCTGGTCGCCACGGCGGGCCACCTCCATCCGGGCGGCCTCTACACGGATCTGCGCGTGCGGCGCCGGGGCGCCAGGATCAGGCCGTCGAGCAGGCGGAACGCGCCGCAGGGCCGGGGCAGCACGGCTCACCTCTTCCGCTCGGTCGCGAAGTACTACGAGCCCGCCGGGGCGGTGTCGTGGGACGTCTCCATGACCGGCACGCGGCCCGACTGGCACGTGAAGCTGCGCAAGGGCGATGTGCTGTCCACGAGCGCGACGTACGACACGACGCGCGCCTCCTGGTGGGAGTCGATGGGGATCATGGTGGCCTACATGGCCGACCGCGGCCCGGGGCGCGACCCGTTCAAGAGGCGCGTGAACTTCAAGGGCTCGGTGACCCACGGCCACCTGCCCGAGAACGACAACCACGGCGGTGGTCCGACGAACCTGCCCGACGCGCGCCTGCTGCCGGACGGCGCGGACAACCCCGGATCCAACGACCTCGTCGACTTCAAGTACCAGTTCGGCGACCTCAGCCTCGGTGCTCCCGCCGGCCTGCCGCCCGTGATCCACGCCGGGCAGACGCTCACCTTCCGCGACGCCGGCGACAACGCGAAAGGGGTCTACCACTCGATCACCTCGTGCAAGCCGCCCTGCAACCGCTCGACGGGCGTCGCGTACCCGATCGCCGACAGCAACGTGCAGTTCGAGTCCGGCACGCTGGGGACCGCGAGCCCGCCCGCCACCGGCGCTCTCCAGTGGACGACGCCCGACAACCTGGCTCCGGGCACCTACACCTTCTTCTGCCGGATCCACCCGTTCATGCGCGGGTCCTTCCGGGTCAAGCAGTAGTCCGGCGCTACGCTTCGCCTCTCAGTGAGCGAGAGGCCTGAGAAGCACCAGTCCGCCGCCGCGGCCGCCGCCGAGAAGGTGCACGCGATCGTGGAGGCCGCCGAGCGCAGCGCGGCCGAGCTGCGCACCGAGGCGGCACAGGAGATCGAGGTGCAGCTGGAGCGCGCCCAGGCCGTCGCCTCGCGGCTCTCCGAGCGCGCCGACGAGATCGAGCGCTCGCTGCAGGGACTGGCCGGCCGCGTCCGCGACGAGATCTCGGCGCTGAAGGCGGACCTGGAGGAGCTGCGGGCCGTGGGGGAGGGGATCGGGGAGACGCGCAGCGCGCCGCCGCCCCCGGCGGCGCCCGAGCCGGAGCCGGCCGCGGAGGCCGCGCCCGAGCCCGCCGCGGAGCCTGAGGCCACGAGCGCGAGGGAGGGCAACGAGGGCGCCCGCGTGATCGCCCTGAACATGGCGCTGAACGGCTCCTCGCGCGAGGAGACGGCCCGCTACCTTGCGGAGAACTTCGAGATCCAGGACCCGGAAGCCCTGCTCGACGAGGTGTACGCGCGCGTGGGCGGCTGACTCGGCGAGCGCCCGCCGTAGCTACGCCGCGCCGGCCGGCGACGCCAGCTCGACCAGGTTGCCGTCCGGGTCGCGCACGTAGGCCACGTGCTGGCCCCAGGGCTTGGTCTGGGGCGGGGTGACCGGCTCGGCGCCCTCCTGGACCGCGCGCTCGAAGGCGCGCGTGACGTCGTCGGTCACGAAGCAGACCTCGAAGGGCGGGGGCCCGCTCGGACGCTCGCCGGCACCGTAGACCCCGGGCAGGTTCGCGGCCGCGAGCTCGTGGGCGGCGAGGGCGAGCGCGGTGGCGCCGGTCTCGAGCTCCGCGTACTGACCGCTCTCGTGGAGGAAGCGGCGCCGCTGGCCCAGGGCGCGCTCGTAGAAGTCGAGGCTCGCGGGGACATCGGCGACGTAGAGGATGGTGTAGCCGAAGCGCATCGCCGCCAGACTACCCCGCAATCTGCGCAAAACGAACACCCGTTCGATCCGCGTCCGGCTCTACACTCGTTGTCCCCTGTGAGTTCGAGTGGCGAGATAGTCGTATCCGGTGCCCGCGAGCACAACCTCAAGGACCTGCACCTGAGGCTGCCGCGCAATGCGCTGATCGTGATCACGGGCCTGTCCGGCTCCGGTAAGTCGAGCCTCGCGTTCGACACGATCTACGCCGAGGGCCAGCGCCGCTACGTCGAGTCGCTGTCCGCGTATGCCCGGCAGTTCCTGGGCCAGATGGACAAGCCGGACGTGGACTCGATCGAGGGCCTCTCGCCGGCCATCTCGATCGACCAGAAGACCACCTCCCGCAACCCGCGCTCGACCGTCGGCACCGTTACCGAGATCTACGACTACCTGCGCCTGCTCTGGGCCCGGGTGGGCCATCCCCACTGCTACAACTGCGGCCGCCCGATCGCGGCCCAGTCGGCCGAGCAGGTCATCGACCAGGTGATGACCCTCCCCGACGGCACGAAGTTCATGGTGCTGGCGCCGGTCGTGCGGGGGCGCAAGGGCGAGTACGGCAAGCTCTTCGACGAGCTGCGCGCCGACGGCTTCACGCGCGTGAAGGTCAACGGCGAGCTGCGCCGGCTCGAGGAGGACATCGTCCTCGACAAGAAGTACCAGCACGACATCTCGGTCGTGATCGACCGGCTCGTGATGCGGCACGACCTGCGCAAGCGGCTGGCGGACTCGATCGAGACGGCGGTGGCCCGCGCCGAGGGCATCGTCGACATCGAGAACCTGGAGACCGAGGAGGACACCACCTACTCGGAGCGCTTCATGTGCCTGCACTGCGGCACCTCCATGCCGGAGCTCGAGCCGCGCATGTTCTCCTTCAACTCGCCGCACGGCGCCTGCCCGCGCTGCACGGGCCTGGGCTCGCAGATGGAGATCGACCCGGAGCTGATCGTGCCGGACCCCTCGCTGTCGCTGAACGAGGGCGCCATCCTGCCCTGGTCCACGAGCGCCTCGAACTACTACGAGCAGGTGACGCAGGCGATCGCGGACAAGTGGGAGGTCGACATGGACCGTCCCTGGGAGGACCTCGACGAAGACGTCCGCAACTGCTTCCTGTACGGCACGAACGGCGACCGCATCTACATCTCGTACCGCAACCGCTACGGCCGCCGGCGCTCGTACACCACGACCTTCGAGGGCATAGTCCCGAACCTCGAGCGGCGCTACCGCGAGACCGAGTCGGACTGGTCGCGCGAGAAGATCGAGGAGTACATGACGCTGCGGCCCTGCCCCGAGTGCAAGGGGGCGCGGCTGAGGCCTGAGTCGCTGGCGGTGAAGGTGGGCGGGCTCGGCATCCACGAGTTCACGCGCATGTCCGCGCGGCGCTCGATCGAGTGGCTCGAGGAGCTCGAGCTGTCGGACATCGAGCGCCAGATCGCGCGGCTGATCCTGCGCGAGATCGACGAGCGGCTGCGCTTCCTCGACAACGTGGGGGTGGGCTACCTGTCGCTCGAGCGGGCGGCGGCCA
Source organism: Thermoleophilaceae bacterium (assembly GCA_035633575.1). Lineage (GTDB taxonomy): Bacteria > Actinomycetota > Thermoleophilia > Solirubrobacterales > Thermoleophilaceae > JACVRW01. The sequence goes on along the minus strand of DASQER010000226.1, from coordinate 1,294 downwards.
CCCTGTCGGGCGGCGAGGCCCAGCGGATCCGGCTCGCCACGCAGATCGGCTCGTCGCTGGTCGGAGTGCTCTACATCCTCGACGAGCCGTCCATAGGCCTGCACCAGCGCGACAACGAGCGCCTGATCGCCACGCTCAAGCGCCTGCGCGACCTCGGGAACACCGTGATCGTGGTGGAGCACGACGAGGGCACCATGCGCGCGGCCGACCACCTCGTGGACCTCGGCCCCGGGGCCGGCGAGCACGGCGGGTGGCTGGTCGCGGAGGGCACCCCCGAGCACGTCATCGGGGTGGAGGAGTCGGCCACGGGCCAGTTCCTGTCCCGCAAGCGCGAGATCCCCATGCCGAAGAAGCGCCGCAGGCCGACCGGCTACATCGAGGTCGAGGGGGCCTCCCAGCACAACCTGCGCGGGATCGACGTGAAGGTGCCGCTGGGGGTGTTCTGCTCGGTCACCGGCGTGTCCGGCTCGGGCAAGTCCACGCTCGTGAACGAGGTGCTGTTCAAGGCGGTGGCCAACCGGCTGCACCGCGCGAAGCAGCGCCCGGGCGCCCACCGTCGCATCAGCGGGCTCGACCAGGTGGACAAGATCATCAACATCGACCAGGCCCCGATCGGCCGCACGCCGCGCTCGAACCCGGCCACCTACATCGGGCTGTTCGACCACATTCGCGACCTCTACTCGCGCACGCAGGAGGCGCGGGCTCGCGGGTACAAGCCGGGCCGCTTCTCGTTCAACGTGAAGGGCGGCCGCTGCGAGGTCTGCCGCGGCGACGGCCAGATCAAGATCGAGATGCACTTCCTGCCCGACGTGTACGTGCCCTGCGAGCAGTGCCACGGCAAGCGCTACAACCGCGAGACGCTCGAGGTGCGCTTCAAGGGCAAGACGATCGCCGACGTGCTCGACATGACCGTCGAGGAGGCCGTCGGGTTCTTCGAGCACATCCCCAAGATCAAGCGCCGCCTGCAGGCGCTGCACGACGTGGGGCTCGACTACATCCGCCTCGGCCAGGCCGCCACGACGCTGTCGGGCGGCGAGGCGCAGCGCGTGAAGCTGGCGAGCGAGCTGTCCAAGATCGCGACCGGGCGGACGCTCTACATCCTCGACGAGCCGACGACCGGCCTCCACTTCGCGGATGTCCAGCGCCTGCTCGAGATGCTGAGCCGGCTGGTGGACCAGGGCAACACGGTCGTGGTGATCGAGCACAACCTCGACGTGATCAAGACCTCCGACCGCATCATCGACCTCGGCCCCGAGGGCGGCGAGGAGGGCGGCACGCTGGTGGTACAGGGCAC
>DASQER010000225.1:0-9475 GCA_035633575.1 Thermoleophilaceae bacterium | reverse complement strand
ATCCTGACCGGGGAATCGCGGCTTGACCCGCTTGAACCTGCTGGGAGTGGGGTAACCAAGTGCGCGGCAGACGGCCTGCTTGGCCAGCTTCGACCGAGTTCTGAGCGCGCCGGTGAAGACAGCCCCAGCGAGCTCATCACGGAGTAGCTCCTCGAGCTCCGCTCGGCTGTAGACGGCTTCCGAGTATTCGGTCAACAGCTCGTAGATGTCGCAGCCGAGTTCGACTACGGCTTCGCGGATAGCGCGCGCATCGTCAAGAACTGAAATCACCTTCGATCGTTCGGCCTGCGCTGGGGAGTCCCTCCACAAGCCTCGCTCGGGTAGCTTCCGGATCGTGGCCACTGCGTTCGTCACCGGAGGGTCCGGCTTCATCGGGGGGCTGGGACGTGCGCGCGCTCGCCCGCTCGGAGCGGGCGGCCGGCCGGGTGCGCGAGCTCGGCGCGGAGCCGGTTACGGGGGACCTCGACGACCTCGGGTCGCTGCGGACGGGCGCCGAGGGTTGCGAGGTCGCCTTCCACGCCGCCGCGAAGGTGGAGGACTGGGGCGACCCGGCCGACTTCGAGCGGCTCAACGTGCGCGGCACGGCGAACGTGATCGCGGCCTGCCGCGACGCCGGGGTGCGCCGCCTCGTGCACGTGGGGACCGAGGCGGCGCTGATGGCCGGGCAGCCGCTGGTGGGCGTGGACGAGGACGTGCCGCTGCGCCCGGACTCGCCCGCCCTCTACTCCTCTTCTAAGGCGAAGGCCGAGCAGCTCGTCCGGGCGGCGAACGGAGATGGGCTGGAGACGGTCGTCGTGCGGCCGCGCTTCGTGTGGGGCCGCGGGGACACCACGCTGCTGCCGGCGCTCACCGAGATGGTCCGCTCGGGGCGCTTCCGCTGGATCGGCGGCGGCCGCCACCTGACCGCCACGACGCACGTGGACAACACCGTCGAGGGGCTCTGGCTCGCCGCCACCCTGGCGCCCGCGGGCGGGGTCTACTTCGTGACCGACGGCGAGCCGGTGGTGTTCCGCGAGTTCGTGAGCCGGATGCTGGCCACGCGCGGTGTGGAGGTGCCGGACAAATCGATCCCGGCCGGAGTGGCGCGCGCCAGCGCGGCCGCGTCCGAGCGGATCTGGCGCCTGCTGAAGCGCCCCGGCTCGCCGCCGCTCACGCGCTTCGCCGTGTGGGTCTCCTCGCAGGAGTGCACGATCGACATCTCGCGCGCGGAGCGCGAGCTCGGCTACCGGCCGCTGAAGTCCCGCGAGGACGGCCTTGCGGAGCTGGCGGCCCCGTTCAGCCCGCCGTAGCCGTCGCCGCCGCGGCCTCGCGCTCGCCCACCACGCTCACGAAGAAGAGGCTGAAGCGGCCGATCGAGATCTCGTCGCCGTCGGCCAGCTCGGCCAGCTCGACCCGGTCGCCGTTGCGGAACACCCCGTTCAGGCTGCGGTCGTCGAGGATGCGCGCTCCGGCGCCGTCGCAATAGAGCAGCGCGTGGCGCCGCGAGACGGTCGGGTCGTCGAAGCGCACGTGGGCCGACAGGCTGCGCCCGATCCGGGTCCAGCCGTCCTGGAGCGGGAACACGCGGACGCGGTCGTCGTCCTCGAAGGCGAGGTACTCGCCCCCGCGGACGAGCGAGTCTCGTGCCTCCTCGAGCCACTCGGGCGCGCCGTCGACCTCGTGGCGCAGCGGCGGGCGGATCGACTCGCCGAACAGCGACGAGCGGCGGAAGCTCTCGCCGCCGCACTCGGGGCACGAAGGGACCGCGTCGCGCTCGTGAAGAGCGATGGCGAACCCGCAGGAGTCGCATCGGAAGGAACCGGCACCAGCCAGCGTGCCGGCGTTGAAGGCTTCCATCGGATTTCTCTCCTCAGGGGGGTGGGGGGTGTCGCGGATGGTATCGATAGACACGAAAAAGCCAAGTTGAAAAGCCGCTATTAGCGGGCTTTTTTCGTTTTGGACTAACCCTAGTGTACCCATTTTCACGACGCCGTACCCATCTGGGGTCGCAGGGTCCGCCGCACCGCCGTCGAAGCGTTCTGCATGCCCGATCTGGCCACCTTCCTGATGCGCACCAGCATCGCCACCCTCGCCTCGTCCGACCTGTCCTGCGGCGAGTGCCGCCGCACGCCTCTGGCGGGCGAGCGCCTGCACGAGCTCGACGGCGGACGCATGCTGTGCGACCTCTGCTTCGCGCGGCTCCCGGAGCGGGACCGCACGGCGGTACGCACCGAGCGCGTGCACGCCAGCGAGCGCCGCCTCGCGGTGGTGCGGCGCGCCGCCTGACCGCCCGCACTCACTCGGTACGATGGCCCGCTCATGCGGGAGGTCACCGTCTCGACAGTCATCTCGGCCGCACGTGAGGACGTGTTCGACTTCGTATGCGACCTCGCGGGCCGGCCCGCGTACACCGACCACTTCATGGACGACTACCGGCTGGCGCGCGTGTACCCGATCGGCGTGGGGGCCGCGGCGCGCTTCCGCCTCGGGGCCCCGCTCGCGAAGGAGTACGCCGAGCTGACGATCACCGAGGCGGACCGCCCGCGGCGGATCATCGAGGAGATCCGGGTCGGTCGCCGCGGCCGCAACCGCTCCGTGGCCGTGTACGACTTCACCCGCGAGTCGGCCGGGGTCACGCGCGTGGAGCTCACCACCTTCAGCGTGCCGGCCACCATGGTCGACCGCGTCAGGCAGGTGGGCGCCGCCGGCTGGATCCGCCGCCAGACGCGCAGGTCGCTCGACCGGCTGCGGATGATCTTCGAGGAGCCGCCGAAGGGGCCGCTGAAGAGGGCCACGATCGCGGGCTACGAGCCGGAGAAGGCGGCGCGCTTCGGCGCGCCCCCCGGCATGGACCCCGCCCGCCCGCCGCGGGCCGAGGGTCAGGTCTAGGCGGAGCTAATATGCCCGACCCGATGGTCCGTCGTCTCCTCCTCCTGGCGTGCCTGGCGGCGCTCGCGGCCGGCGCTGCCGCGTGTGGCAACGCGGACGAGCATCCGGGCGTCGACCACCCGGCGCGCGAGGGGATCGCACTCGAGCTCGACGGAGTCGAGTACAACGTCTTCATCACGCGGCAGCTCAACACGAAGCTGCCGCCGGACGACGCCTACTTCGACGGCCCCGAGGCGGAGCGAGGCGAGACCCTCTACGGCGTCTTCCTCCAGGCGTGCAACCAGACGAAGGACACGCGGGAGACCGTGGACCGGTTCAAGATCACGGACAACCAGGGGAACGAGTTCGAGCCCGAGGCGCTCCCGGACGACAACCAGTTCGCCTACCACCCGGGCGAGCTGCTGCCGAAGGAGTGCATCCCCGAGTCGGGCAGCGTGGCCCAGCTCGGCCCGAGCGCCGCATCGATGCTCCTGTTCAGGCTCCCGCTCGAGAACACCGAATACCGCCCGCTCGAGCTGGAGATAGCCGGCCAGGGCGACGGGCAGCTCACCTTCGAGCTCGATATCTGAGCGCCTACGGCAGCGCGGCGTCGAGCACGACCCGGGCGGCCGGCGCAGCCGTGTCGCCGCCGGCGCCGGCGCGCACCAGCATCACCGCGACCACGATCTGGGGCCGCTTCGCCGGGGCGTAGGCGGTGAACCAGGCGTCGGTGTTCGTGGGGTCGGGCGGGAGCGGCTCGCCCGTCTCGGGATCGCGCGTGTCCTCGAGCTCGGCGGTGCCGGTCTTCCCGGCCACCCGCACCCCGGGGAGGGCCGCCGCGGTGCCGGTCCCGTAGGCCACCACGCCGACCATCATCGAGGCGATCGTGCGCGCGACTCGGCGTGAGGTCACGCGCGTCCCGAGCGCTCGCTGCCCGGCCGTGAGCGTCGGCGGGTAGCGCACGCCCCGGCTGGCGATCACCTGCGAGACCGAGGCCATCTGCAGTGGCGTGGCCAGCGTCTCGAACTGGCCGATCGCCGTCGATGCGACCTCCAGCGGGGTGATGATCCCCGTGGCCGGCGGGAGCGTGCTGGGCACCTCGCCGGGGATGGTGGCGTCGGCGTTCCAGCCGAAGCGCTCGGCGGTCTCCACCAGCCCGGCCGCCCCGATCTCGAGGCCCAGGGGTGCGAACACCGAGTTGCAGGAGTGGACGAACGAGTCGCGGAACGTGCCCCCGCACGACTCGCCGTTGGCGTTCTCGAGCTCGACGCCGTCGATCACGGCGTGCGTCTGGACGGGGAACTCGGTGGACGGCTTCACGAGCCCACGCTCGAGCGCGGCCGTCGCGGTCACGATCTTGAACGTGGACCCGGGCGGCTGTGGGGCAGAGAAGGCGATCCCCGCGAGCGCACGGATCTCGCCGTTGCGCGGGTCAAGCGCCGCGACCCCGCCCACGCGGCCGGCGAGCGCCACGACGGCGGCCTCCTGAAGGCGCGTGTGGATCGTGGTCCTGATGGCGCGGGCGGCTCGTGGCTGCGCCCGGGCCAAGACCCGCCGGCCCGCGACCAGCTCGCCTCCCGGGCGGCCGCGCAACCGCTCCTCGAACGCCTCCTCGAGGCCGCTCTGGCCGACCGGCCAGTCGCGCGGGAACCCGCGCGCGTAGAGCCCGGCTCGCTCCTCGGCGGTCTCCTCCGGCTCCATCCGACCGGCAATCGAGTCCGCGATCCCCACCAGCGGGGAGGCGCGCCCCCCGGCCGGGCCCTGGGCGAGCACCTTGCCGTCGCGGGAGCGCAGCGTGGCGCGCACCGGCGGCACGCTCAGCCGGGTAAGCCGCTCGCCGGCCCGGAGCTCGGGGAGCACGAGCCGCGGCGCCCATTCCACCCGCTCGCCGGAGACCGGCACGCGCAGCTCGCCGCCCAGCCGGCCGAAGACTCGCGTTTCGAGCACCACCGGGACCGTGACCTCGCCGCCGCGCAGGCCGTCGGGCTCGGCGGCATCGACGGCCGTGAGCGTGGCCGTGTCGGCCGCGAGGCGGTAGGCGCGCCGGAATCGCTCGAGCGGGTACCTCGCGCGTGCCGGGGCGCTCAGCAGCGCGTGCATCGTGCGCAGGTCGCCCCGCTCCCACGCCTCCGCGAAGTCACCTGCCGCGCGCTCCGACGGCGTGCGGGCGCTCGAGCCCACGAAGGCGCCGGCGAGCAGCGACACGGTGGCAAGCCCGCCCAGTGCGGGCAGAGCGCGGTGGGTGATGCGCCGTCGGCGCTCGGAGGTGATGCTCTTCACGGAGGGGGACCGCGCTCGATGGTACCCGCGGTACTAGCCTGCCCCGGGCCTTGACGACCCTCGACTGGATCATCATCGCGGTCACCGTCTTGATGGCCGCGTGGGGATACGGCCAGGGCCTGATCGTGGGGGCGCTGTCGCTCGCCGGCTTCGCGGCGGGCGCCTTCCTCGGCTCGCGACTCGGCCCGCTGGTGCTCGAGGACGGGTCGCAGTCGCCGTACGCGCCGCTGTTCGCGTTGCTCGGGGCGCTCATGGCCGGCGGCGTGCTCGCCTCCGGCCTGGAGCTGCTCGGCTTCCACCTGCGCCGCCGGCTCCCGCAGCGCCTGGGGCTCGTGGACGGGGTGGGGGGCGGCCTGCTCGTCGCGTGCCTCGGGCTGCTGCTCGTGTGGATCGCCGGCGCCGTGGCCCTCCAGACGCCGGGCGCGCGCGAGCTGCGCGAGCCGATTCAGCGCTCGGCGATCCTGAAGGAGCTGAACGAGGTGCTGCCGCCCTCGGGCGCGATCCTCCAGGCGCTGGCGCGCTTCGACCCGTTCCCCGCCATCAGGGGCCCGTCGGCGAACGTCCCGCCGCCCAATGCGGCGATCGCCCGCGACCCCGAGGTGGCCGGCGCCGGGCGCAGCGTGGTCCGCATCCTCGGCACCGCCTGTGGCCTCGGCGTGCAGGGGAGCGGCTGGGTCGCGAGGGGCGGGGTCGTCGTCACGAACGCGCACGTGGTCGCCGGGCAGGACGACACGACGGTGCAGCCGGGCGGGGAGGGGCCGGGCATGGACTCGGACGCGATCTGGTTCGACTCGCGCAACGACCTCGCCATCCTGCGCGTGCCCGGGCTCTCGGGCGTCCCAGCGCTGTCCATGAACGTGAACGCCCGGCAGGGCACGCCGGCGGCCGTGCTCGGCTTCCCCGAGAACGGCCCGTACGACGTGCAGCCGGCGCGCCTCGGCCAGACCGCGACCGTGCTCACGCAGGACGCCTACGGGCGCGGGCCGGTGCAGCGCCCGATCACCTCGCTGCGCGGCCTCGTGCGCCGCGGCAACTCGGGCGGCCCTGCCGTGGACGGGGCGGGCCGCGTCGTGACCACCGTCTTCGCCGCCGCGGTGTCAGAGCGCCCCCGGACCGGCTACGGCGTGCCGGACTCGGTGGTCCGCGAGGCGCTCGGCCGCGCCCGCGGGCCGGTGGACACCGGCCCCTGCGCCTAGAGCTTCGCGAGAGCGGCGTCCAGGTCGGCCGAGCGCTCGCGGAGCAGGGCAGTCGCGTGCCCGCGCAGCTTCGCCAGGTTGTCCTCCGTCGCGTCGTCGAGGTCGTCGCTCGCGAGCGTCAGCTCGACCTGGAAGCGCCAGTAGCGCTCGGCGCCGAGCACGTGGTCGAGCTGGTAGTGGACCGCGTCGGAGACGCCGTCGAAGACCACGTCCAGGATCGGGCGCGCCCACCTGGCGAGGCCCCAGTCCTTGATCTCGTCGAAGCTGCGCCTGCGCGTGCGCTCGCCGGTGCCGAGCGACAGCAGGACGACCTCGCGAGCCGACGTCTCCTTGAGCACCTCCGCAAGGGCGCACATCGCCGGGTTGGTGGCGAAGACGCCGCCGTCCACGAGCGCCCGCTCTCCGGCCTCCAGCGGCTCGAAGTAGGTCGGCGCGGCCGAGGTCGCGCGCGCCACCGCCGAGAGCGGGAAGTCGTCCGTCGCCGGCGTTTCGCGCGCCTTGCTCGTCTTGAAGAAGTAGGGGCCGGGCAGCGCCGTGTCGTAGGCGGGAACGATCAGGTCGGGGCGCGTCTCGCTCAGGCGCTTGTGCCCGAGGAAGCGCTCGAGCGCGCGGTCGAGCGCCGCGTCGTCGTACTTCTCGTCGAGCAGGCCGTCCGCGCTCCTGATGCGCTGGAACAGCGAGCGGTCGAAGATGTCCGGCCCCTCGTCCTCGTAGAGCCCGACCAGCTCCGACGCGGGCAGCGGGTCCGGCGCGCACAGGGCGCAGGCCAGGATGCCGCCCGTGGAGGTCCCCGCGATCAGGTCGAACATCTCGAAGATCCGGCGCCCGGCGCGGCGCTCCAGCTCGGCGAGCACGAGGGCGGGTATCAGCCCGCGGATGCCGCCTCCGTCTATGGCGAGTACACGCATGCCGTTGACCGTAATCGCTACAACTGTCCCGGTGCGTGCCGCCCTCCCCACTGTTCTCTGCTGCGCCGCTGCCGCCCTCGGCGGGACCGCAGCCGCGGTGGAGCCGGCGCAGGTCGAGGAGAACCCGTGCATCGGCCCGGACGCCGGGCTGCTGCGCTGCCCGGACCTCGTCATGCGGCGCCCGTGGGGCCTCTACACCGAGCGCCTCACCAAGGCGGGGCACACCGTGCTGCGCGCCGGGAACGTGATCGACAGCGTCGGCGCCGGCCCGGTGGAGCTGCACGGCCGCCGCATCGGCCCGCGCTTCATGCGGGCGCGCCAGCGCATCTACACACGCGACGGCGGGCGCATCGGGGTGCCCACGGACGCCCGGCTCGAGTTCAAGTTCGCCCACGGAAGCCGCTACTGGTGGAAGTTCCACGACGCCGCGCGCTTCGAGCTCTGGCGGGTGGACGCAGACGGGCGGCGCACGCGGCTGGTCCGCACGGGACCCAAGGTGGCCTACTGCCTGCGCGACCTCGCGCACACGCGGCCGAAGTTGCGGCGCTCGCCGCGGCGGCGCGTCTACCCCGCCTGCAGCTCCAACCCGCTCGCCGAGCGGGTCACGCTCGGGACCTCGCCGGGCTGGGCCGACATCTACCCGCCGACCTACCCGGAGCAGTGGATCGACGTGACCGGCCTGCGCGGCTGCTTCGCGTACGTCCACATCGCCGACCCGGAGAACGGGATCTTCGAGTCGAACGAGGACAACAACGAGGCGCAGGCGATCGTCCGGCTGCCGTTCCGGCCCGACCGCCGGCGTGGGGGCTGTCGCGGCCCCGATCGCGGCCGCGGCTACGACCCGTACCCGTACTACTAGGAGGGTCCCCCCCAACGCATCGCGTTGAGCATTCTGACCGGTGCGGGACGTAGCTTCGGCGGTCGGGATGGCGACGACGGGGAAGACTTGGAGCAAGGCCCAGGCGGCGTGCCCACGGCCGGAGCACGCTGGCTCGCGCGTGCGCTTCGACGGCCAGTACGGCAAGCCGTGGCATCGTCGCCAGCTGTACCGGTGCGTGCCAGCCAACGACCGGCCGCACCGCTTCACGGAGGCGCTGCCGCGCGAGGAAGCGTGGCACGACGCCTGCGAGCTGTGCGAGCGACCCGTGCACCTGCACGAGGGGCCGCACGCCGCCCGGCACTACCAGTTCGTGGCGCGGGGCATTGCGGGGGCGCTGGCGGCAGTGGGCGCCGGAGCGACCTACCGCCACGCGGCGCTGGTGGCGCGCGAGCGAGCGCGGCGGCTGCGAGTCGATCCGGACACGGGCGAGCTGCGCTTGACCCGCCACGGGCAGCTGGTGATGGACTGGGTCGAGGTCTTCGCGCCCGTCGTCTTCGAGCCGCACCGCCCCGTCGCGTGGCCGGCGGCCGGCTCGCTGCTGCTCGACGACCTGCCGTTCTCGGTGCGTGACCCGGCCACCGGCCGCTTCCGGATCGCGTTCAAGGTCTTTTGCGCGGTGGGCTTCGAGCATGAGCGCCCCAAGCTCTGGCGCGTGCAGGCCTTCCCCGAGGCGACCCAGGCCAACTGGGAGGCGTTTCTGGGCGAACTGGAGGGCACCCCGCTGCGAGTGGTCTGCGACAACCACAGCGGGCTGACCGCGGCGGTCCGAGCCGCCTTTCCGGAGGCGGAGCTGTACCTGTGCGAGTGGCACCTGCGCCACGCGCTTGAACGGCTCATGGACAAGATCCACGCCAGCGAGCCGCAGCACCGCCCCGCGATCGACGCGCTGGCGCCCCGGATCGCGGCCGCCTTCACCGGTCCGTCGTTCTGGAAGCCGTTCGTGCGCGATGCCCACGCCGCCGACATCGCGCGCCTGTCGAGTTGGCTGGACAGCACCGGCCGGGTCGTCGAGGACCAGTTCGCCCGCCGTGGGCTGCGCGGCGCGCGCGGGTCGGACATGCCGCTGTCGACCTCGCCGATGGACGGGCTCATCGGCCCCATCCGCGACGCGCTTCACCCGCGCCGCTACGGCCTCAAGAACAGGGAGCGCACGAACCGGCTGCTGCTGCTCATGCAGCTACACGCCAACCGCCAAGACGACGCACGCGCCTACGCCACGCACATCCGCGCCTGGCTGGAAGCCAACCACGGCCGCCCCGGCGCCGGTCGCCGCGCCATCGTTGACCGCCGCGGCCACCCCTCACTGCGCTAACGCGACACGACCGCACCTCTCAGAATGCTCTGTGAGATGCGTTGGGGGGGCC
>DASQER010000224.1:0-2041 GCA_035633575.1 Thermoleophilaceae bacterium | reverse complement strand
CCGTCTGGGCCCATGACTCGACTGCTGCCAGGGGTGGCCGCCTTTGTCGCCGCCATGCTCGTCGCCCTGCTCGGCCTGTATGCCAACGCCGACACGCCGCGGCCCCCGACGGAGCCGCGCGGCGTGGTGAAGCTGCGATTGCTCGGCGTGAACGACTTCCACGGTCACCTGGAGCCGCCGCGGCCGGGCATAGGCGGCGCGGCGTGGCTTAAGTCGCACCTGGACCGGGCAACCGTTCCGGGCCGCACCATCCGCGTGCACGCGGGAGACATGGTGGGCGTTTCCCCGCTCATCTCGAGCTGGTTCCACGACGAGCCCAGCATCGAGGCGGCGAACGAGATCGGCTTCGACGTCGGGACCGTCGGCAACCACGAGTTCGACGAGGGCGGCGACGAGCTGATGCGTCTCCTGCGGGGCGGGCAGCGCACGGGACCGGAGGCGCTCAAGCCCGACGTGACCGGGCAACTCGTGAACACCTCCTCTCCGGACTTCACGGGCGCGCGCTTCCCCTACATCGCGGCGAACACGGTCGACCGCGACGGCGAGCTGCTCCTGCCTCCGTACGAGGTCGTGGAGCGAGCCGGCATCCGCGTCGGCTTCATCGGCGTCACGACGCCCTCGACCCCGAAGTTCCTCCTCGACCGTCGCGCGGCGCGCTTCCGCTTCACGGACATCTCCGAGGCCGTGAACCTCTGGGTGCCGGAGCTGCGCCGCCGCGGTGTGGAGGCGATCGTCGTGCTCGCCCACGCGGGTGCGCCCGCCCAGGACGAGTCGAACGCGCCCGACTTCGTGGGCGAGATCGTCGAGGAGACGCGTGAGATGAGCTCCGCGGTGGACGTCGTGATCGCGGGCCACAGCCAGTCGCGCCTCGACCTGCGCGTGCCGAACTCGGACGGCTCGGGCGACAAGCTGGTGGTCGAGGCGCTCTGCTACGGCATCGCGTACGACCTGGTGGACATCTCGGTGGACACCCGCACGGGCGAGGTGGTGGCCAAGTCGGGGCGGATCCCGGACACCGAGCACGAGGGCGTTGCCGGCGACGAGGAGCTCGCTGCGCTCGTCGAGCGCTACCGGGCGCGAGTGGCCCCGCTGGCGGATCACGTGGTCGGGAGCAGCGAGGCGCCGCTCACGCGCAGCGGGGGCGAGCTCGGACAGCTCGTCGCGGATGCCCAGCGCGCGTTTGCCCGGACCGACGTGGCGGTGGTGAACCCCGGCAGCCTGCGCGTTGACATCGACGCGGGGTCGGTCACGTACGGCGAGGTGGCCGAGGCGCTCGCGTACGACAACCCGCTGATGCGAGTCGAGATGACCGGCCGAGATGCGGCCGCGCTGATTGGGCAGGGGGCCTACGCGGCCGGCCCGCGCGAGCTCGAGCCCGGCCGGACGTACACGGTCGCCGCCAACGAGCAGATCGCCCCGCACGGCCGCCCCGTGGGCTCGGAGGTCGAGGCGCTCGCCTGGTTCCTTGCAAGGCCGGTCCCGGCCCCGCGCTAGGCCGCCCGCGATACTGCGGCCCCGTGCAGGAGCCGCTCGACACGGACGTCGCCATCGTCGGCGCGGGGGTGGTCGGTTGCGCGATCGCCCGGGAGCTGTCGCGCTTCGACCTGCGCGTGACGCTGCTCGAGGCCGGGCCGGACGTCGGCGCCGGGACGAGCAAGGCGAACACGGCCCTGCTTCACACGGGCTTCGATGCAAAGCCCGGCACGATCGAGGCGCGCCTCGTCGCGCGCGGGTACGAGCTGCTCGGGGAGTACGCCGAGCGAGTCGGCATCCCCGTGGAGCGCACCGGTGCACTGCTCGTCGCCTGGAACGAGGAACAGCGCGCGGAGTTCCCGGGAATCCTCGAGACCGCGCGCGCGAACGGCCACACCGACCTTCGCGAGGTGGCCGTGGAGGAGCTGTACCGGCGCGAGCCCCACCTGGGGGCGGGGGCGCACGCGGCGCTCGAGGTGCCGGGGGAGGGGCTCGTCTGCCCGTTCACCACTCCGCTCGCCTACGCGACCGAGGCGGTGCTGGCCGGGTGCGACCTGCGCCGGTCCAC